>JAWVYK010000001.1:0-32695 GCA_033722755.1 Rhodovibrionaceae bacterium
ATGTCCGGCTCGTAGAGCATTGGCTGAATGCCGGGGCGCGGGTCGTAGGTCACGTCGTCCCCGCACCAGCGCGTGACATAGGCGCGCCGGCGCGTGCCCGGCGTCGAATTGCCCGGTGCAGCGTGGATCGTGAGGCCGTTGTGCACGGTGACGTCGCCCGGCTGCATCTCGAACTGCACGATGTCGAGCTCCTCGCGCATCGCCTCGAAATCCGGCAGCGGCGGCAGTTCGCTCTGGTAGCGGCCGTCGCCGGTGAAGGACTGCGGCGCGTAGCGCTCGCCCCAGAGGTGCGAGCCCTTCACGTATTCCACGGCCCCGTTCTCGGCGTTCACCGGGTCGAGCGCCAGCCACAGCGTCGCCACCTGGAAGCCGGCCACGGGCCAGTAGGTCGCATCGTGATGCCAGAGCGTCGGCGTGCTGGTGCCCGGCTCCTTCACCAGGATCTGGTCGAACAGGAGGTTCACCTTCGAGGAGCCGAACAGCGTCGCCATGATCTCCGCCGCCGGAGACTCGAAGATGAAGGGCCGGAAGGCCCCGAGGTGCTGCCAGACGAAGGTATCGCCGAAGAAGTTGCCGCTGCCCCCGCGGTTGATGTCGAGCAGCATGGGCGAAGGGTTTGCCATGTCGGCCTCCACCGCGCGGCGCAGATGCTCGACCCAGCCGGCGTCGAAGGCCTGGCGGATGCACACGATGCCGTCCTCGCGGTAGGCGCGGACCTCCTCCTCGGAGATCGCCCGGCCAAGGCCGCGGGGCAGGGTGGAGGTGGCGCTTTCCGGCATGTCGCTGCTCCCGTTACTGCTTGCCGCGCATGACATTCACCAGGCGCCACACGGCCCAGATGGGCACCACGATGATCGCCCCGGCGATGATGTAGGGCAAGGCCCAGGCGAGCGCGTCGACGACGGCGCGGAAGACGTCGGCGGCGGTGCGGCTAATGCTGGCGAGCGCGTTCAGGGGCGAGATGTCGAAGAGCGAGAGCACGAGCCCCACCGCCAGGGACAACACCACCAGGCGGAGGATCGTGCGGGTGTGGCGGCTGGCCATTGCGCTGCGTGCTCCCCGGCCCTAGCCGCGCTTCGATTCTTCGATCTTGCGATCGGTGTTCCACTGGCTGAGCGCATAGACCGCCCAGAGCGCCGCGGGGATCCAGCCGATGATCGTGAGCTGCAGGATCAGGCAGACGATCCCGGCGATCGGCCGGCCGATGGTGAAGAACAGCAGCCAGGGCAAAAGGATGGCGATGAGCAAGCGCATGATGTTCCCCCGAAGTCCCGCTTTGCGCGCGTGGCGGCGAATTTATGACAAAGCGGCCGCGAGCGCCAGAGGCCGCTCAGCTCTGCGGCCCGCCCTCGAAGATCGCCAGCGTGCCTTCGGAGGCCTGCCGGCGCAAATCGACGATCTCCTGGTATTCCGGCGACTCGTAGAAGCGGCGCGCGGCGGCCTTGTCCGGGAACTCGATGACCACCAGGCGCTGCACGGCCCACGCGCCCTCCAGCACTTCCGGCTCGCTCCCGCGGATGACGAAACGCCCGCCATAGGCCGCGACGACATCCGGCGTGCGCGCCCGATATCGCTCGTAGGTCTCCGGGTCGGTGATCTTCACGTGGGCGACGATATAGGCGGCCATGCGCTCGCTCTCCTGTCTCGTGGTTGTGATTCGCGCTCGCCGTTGCGGGCGCTATATTTAGCCCAATGGACGAGGAACCCGAAATGGCCACTAACCGAAAATTCACCCGCCGCGCGCTGATGCGCACGGGACTTCTCGCCGGCTTGGCCGGCGGCGTGCTTGCGGCGCGCACGCGCCGCGTGCTGGCGGCCCTGCCGCCCACGCCGGTGCAGACCAAGGGACCGTTCTATCCGCCGGAGCTGCCGCTCGACCGCGACGCCGACCTGGTGCGCGTGGACGGCCGTGGCGAGCCGGCGAAAGGGCGCGTGGCCCACGTCTTCGGCCGCTTGCTCGGGCCGGACGGCACGGCTTTGAAGGGCGCGCGGATTGAGATCTGGCAGTGCGACGGCCTCGGCCGCTACCACCACCCGGCCGACGGCGGCGGGCTCGACCCGAACTTCCAGGGTTTCGGCTTCACCGAAACCGACGCCGAAGGCCGCTGGCGCTTCCGCACCATCGAGCCGGTGCCCTATCCGGGACGCACGCCGCATATTCACGTCCAGGTTCTGGCGCCCGGATGGGAGCCCCTGATCAGCCAGTTCTACATCGCCGGCCACCCCCTGAACGCGCGGGACTTCGTGCGCCGGCGCCTGAGCGAGGCCGAGGCCGCGCGGGTCACCTCGCCCTTCGACCCGGCCCCGGACATTGAGGCCGGGGCGGTCGCCGCCAGCTTCGACATCGTCATGGGCGCGACGCCGCGTCAGGGTTGAGGGCGCTGCCTTGCGCTCCGGGACGATCGCTGACGCTTTTGCGTGCGGCGCTGGTCTGGAATCAAGCCCGGTGATCTGCAACCAACGGGAAGCAGACATGCCGCAGAGGCCCTAGGTCGCACAACTTCCACCGTCCTATACTGGCGCCAAGTTTAATTCACGAAATCAAAGCAGTAGCTGCCGACCGCACATTTGCGCGGGGCTTCTGTCTGGACCGGAGAGGATCGACTTGGCGCGCCTGCAGCTCGGACCGAAAGACGACCTCTACTACGAGTACGACAGTCCGTCCGGCCAGGGCGTCACCTTTGTCTTCGTCAACGCGCTGACCGGCAATACCGGCATGTGGCAGGCGGACATCGGACCGAGGCTGCGGGCCGAGGGCCACGGCGTTTTGGCCTACAACTTCCGCGGCCAGCAGCACTCGTCCTTCGACGCCGGCATAGCGCTTACGCCGGAGCTGATCGTGGCCGACCTGAAACGGCTGCTGGAGGAGATCGCGCCGCCGCGGCCGGTGCTCGCCGGTCTTTCCATCGGCGGTCTCTTCGCCGCGCAGGCTGTGCTGCAGGGGGCCGCGGCCGAGGGGCTGGTCTTGATCAACACGCTGCGCAAGCCGAGCCAGCGCCTGAAGTGGCTGAACGAGGCGCAGGCGCGCGCCATGGCCATGGGCGGCGGCCGGCTTTTGATGGACCTCTACCTGCCGCTTCTCGTGGGACCCGCAAAGCTGCGCGAGATGCGTGAGGGCGCGCTCGACCCGGCCGCGTACGAACCCATGGATCCCGACCACGGCCACGACAAGCTGATGCAAGGCGCGTTGTCGGCGGACTGGCATCTGCCTTACGAGGAACTCGATGTGCCGGTCCTGGTGATGACGGGACTTAAGGACCGGGTGTTCTACGACGAAGACGAGGTTGCCGAACTGCTTGGCCGCCTGCCGCGGGCCGAGCACCTGACAATGCGCGAGTACGGGCATCTCATTCCGGCGGAGGCCCCGCAGGAGACGGCTGCCGCGCTGCTCGGCTTTGCCGAGACGCTCCGGGCTGACTGACGCAGCCCCTCAGGACACGGGTGAGCATTTTGCCAATGGATCAGAAGAAAGCCTTTCTTGCCTATCTCGCCGTTTTCATCGGTGTGCTGGGCCATGCCAGCAGCGAGCTCATCGCCGTGCTCTCCGGGGTCTCGGGACCCGAAGCCTCGGTCTGGCGCTACCTGCTGGGCGGCATCGGCCTCGTGGTCGTGGCGCTGATCTGGCGGCCCAGCCGCAACCTGCTGGAGCCGTTGCGGCAGGATTTCGGGCCCATTGTCGCGCTGTCCCTGTTGGGGGTGACCTTCACCTACCTGATGTTCCACTGGGCGCTCGATTTCGCCACCGTGGTGCAGGTGGGCACCATCGTCACGACCGTGCCGATTTTCGTGGGCATCGCCAACCTGCTGATCAATCGGGTGCCTCTCGGCACAACCAAGATCATCAGCGCCGCCGCCGCGGTGATTGGCATCATCCTTCTGGCGACCGATGGCTACCTGGCCCGACTGGCCGGCCAGGAAGGCCAGCTTATCGGCATCGGCATGGTCACGCTTTGCGCGTTTTTTGGCGGCAGCTATGCGATCCTGGCCAAGCCCTATATCGCGAAATACGGGGCAATCCGCTTGACCGCCGTCTCGCTGATGATCGGCGGCATAGGCCTGTGGATCGTCGTCGGCCTGTTCTTCGGCATCTGGGTCGATCCCGCCACCATCATGGACCGGCCCTCAGGGCAGGCCGCAGCGCTGCTGACCCTCGGGTTCTGGAACACGACGGTGACCATGCTGCTGTGGCTGGGCGGGCTGGCGGCCGTGCCCGACATCACACGCGGCAGCTATCTTTTCTTCCTGAAGCCGGTGTTGACGGCGATGCTCGCATTTTTCTTTCTGTCGCAACCGATTACGACCATGCAGATCATCGCTATCGCCGTCATCCTGGGTGCGGTCTCCCTCGAGATGACGTGGTCCAGGCTTTCCGGACGGTGGGTCACGCAGGCAAGATAGCCCAAGCGGAAAACACGAACGCGCAGCTTGCGGGAGAGCGGCTATGCGGCTGGACGGGAAGGTCGCCGTCGTCACCGGCGGCGGCAGCGGCTTCGGCGAGGGCATCGCCAGGCGATTCGCGGAGGAAGGCGCCCGGGTGGTGATCGGCGACCTGCGCCGGGATGCGGCGGAGAAGGTTGCCGCGGACATCGCCGAGGCTGGCGGCACAGCCCAGGCGGTGGCCGCCGATGTGGCCACGCGCGAAGGCAACCGCGCCCTGGCCGCCGCGGCGAGGGAGTCGTTTGGACGGCTGGACTGTTTCGTCGCCAACGCCGGCTACACCTACAGCAACAAGCCCCTGCTGGAGGTCAGCGAGGAGGAGTTCGACCGCACCTATGCGGTCAACGTCAAGGGCATCTATCTGGCGGCGCTGGAGGTCGTGCCGGCGATGCGCGAGGCCGGCGGCGGCTCCATCCTGATCACCGGGTCGACCGCCGGCATCCGGCCGCGGCCGGGGCTGACCTGGTACAACGGCTCCCAGGCGGCCGCCAACCTGCTGGCCAAGTCCAAGGCCGTGGAGCTTGCGCCGGACGGCATCCGGGTCAACGCGCTGGCCCCGGTGATCGGCGAGACAGGCCTGCTGGAGACCTTCATGGGCAAGCCCGATACGCCGGAAAATCGCGCCGCCTTTCTCGCCGGCATCCCGCTGGGGCGCATGTCGCGGCCGTTGGACGTGGCCAACGCGGCGCTGTGGCTCGCCTCCGACGAGGCGGAGTTCATTACCGGCGTGGTCTTGGAGGTGGATGGCGGCCGCTGTATCTGAGCCCGGCGGCCGCCGCCTCATGGAAAAGGCCCGGGAGTCGCCTCCCGGGCCTTTCGTTCGTTCCTGGCGGCAAGGCGCTAATCGCGCATGATGCCCAGGATGTTCAGGATGTGGATGAACAGCGTGATGAAGCTGCCATAGAGCATGAAGGCGCCGAAGATCGCCTTGCGCTGGGCGGTGTCGTCCAAGTCGCCTTCGCGATACATCGACTTGATCACCTGCGTCTCGTAGGCGGTGATGCCCGAGAACAGCAGCACCACGATCACCGAGGTGATCAGCGAGAACAGCGTCGACTGCACGAAGAAGACGTTCACCAGGATGGCGATGAGGATGCCGATCGCCGCCATGAAGAAGAACGTGGCGAACGGCGACAGGTCGCGCTTGGTCGTGTAGCCGTAGATGCTGACCGCCGCGAAGGTGCCCGCGGTGATGAAGAAGGCGCGCACGATGTCCATGCCCGCGCCGGCCTGGATGAACTGCGCGAAGATCGGCGCGATCAACAGGCCCCACAGCGTGGCGTAGACCCAGAAGCAGGCCTGCGCCGCCAGGACCGACTTGCTCATCATGATGCGCGGGGCGAAGAAGCCGAGGCCCAGCACGCCGATGAAGAAGATCCAGAACATTCCGCCGATGGCCTGCATCAGGGCCGGCTGGCTGACGACGAAGAGCGCCAGCGCGCCGGTCAGACCGACGCCAAGCGCCATGTAGTTGTAGACCCGCAGCATGTAGCTGCGCAGACCGACATCGACGCCTGCGACTTCCGCTTCGCTGCGGGTCATGTATTTGCGATCGGGACCTTGTGCCATGGTCGTTTTCGCCTTTTCCTTCTGTTTTGCCCGCCCCGGCGCGAAGCGCAGGGCGCGGGCGGAATTGCGTGCTAGATATTGGCTAATCGCGGGCGTGATTCAAGAATTTCCGCATCGGGGATGATAAAATACCTGGAGCGCCCTCCCGCCTTTCAATCCGAAACCCCGCCTTTTAATCGAAAACCCCGCCTTTTAATCGAAAACAAGGAGCAAGGCCCATGCCGATCGTTCGTGCCGACATTCCCATTGGCAGCAGCGACGAGCACAAGGCGCGCCTGCGCATGGCGATCAAGGACGCCATCATCGCCGCGCTCGCGCCCAAGGAAACGAAATACATCTACGTGGCGATCCGCGACGTCTTCGCCGAGGTGGGCGACGGCGCGCCGACGGTCACGGTCGATCTGCGTCCGGGCCGCGAGGTCGAGCGAAAGAAGGCGCTGGCCGACGCCATTGCCGGCGCGTTCCAGGACGCCGGCGGCATTTCGCGTGAGCACATCTACCTGCTGTTCCGGGAGAACCCGGCGGAAAACCACTACTGCGGGGGCAGCCCGCTGGCCCCCTGGGTGCCGGCGGACAAGTAGACGCGCGCTTACTCGTTGCGCAGGTGCGGGGCGGCCTTCTCGGCCAGGGCCTGCCAGGTTCCGAAGAAGCCGAAGGCCAGCGTCAGCGCCGCGGCGACAAGCGCCGTGGCGGTCACGTGCAACGGCAGGAAGGCGAATTCCGCCTGCATGACCTGCGTCAATACGACCCAGGCGGCGAGCGTGCCGGCGCCGGCGGCGATGGCCGCCGTGATCAGACCCATCAGTCCGTATTCCAGCAGGAAGGCGCGGCCGACGTTGCGCCGCGTGGCGCCCAGCACCTTGAGCACCACGGCATCGTAAATGCGTCGGTGATGGCCCGCGGCCACCGCGCCGGCCAGCACCAGAATCCCGGCGATCAGCGTAACACCGGCCGTCGCCGTCACCGCCACGGTGATGTTCTGAAGAATCCCGGCAAAGCGCTCCAGCGCCTCCTTCACGCGAATGGCCGAGACGTTCGGGAAGGCTTCCGTCACCTTTTGCTGCAACGCCAGTTCCTCGGCCGGGTCCATCTTGACGGTCGCCAGGTGGGTCTGCGGGGCTTGCTGCAGCAGGCCGGGGGAGAAGACCATCACGAAATTGATCGTCAGGTCCTGCCACTCGATGCGGCGGAAATTGGCGATCTCCGCGGTCAGCTCGCGGCCCAGCACGTTCACCGTCAGGCTGTCGCCCACCTTGAGGCCGAGCGCACGTCCCACCTCGGCATCGAGAGACACCAGCTGCACCTCGCCGCCATAGTCCTGCGGCCACCACTGGCCGCGCGTGATCTCCGTCCCATCGGGCGCCGCGCGTGTCCAGGTCAAGCCGCGGTCGCCGCGGAACACCCAGGCGACGTCCTCGGGGATCGTCATGTCCTCGGGCCGGGTGCCGTTCACCTTGGTGATGCGCCCGCGCAGCATGGGCACCGAGCGCACTTCTTCGACACCCGGATGCCCGCGCACGAGCTCGAGGAAGGGCTCGACCTGCTGCGGCTGAATGTCGATGAAGTAGAAGCCCGGCGCGTCCTCCGGCATCGTCTGCATGACCTGCCGGTCCAGATTGCCGCGGATGAGCGCAATGGCGACCAGAACCGTCAGACCCAGGCCGAGGGAGGTGACCACGCTGCCGGTCGCCGCACCGGGGCGATGCAGGTTCGCCAGCGCGAGCCGAAGGCCCGGCAAGCGCGGGCGCGGCAGCCGCGCGGCCAGCTTCTCGATGCCGGCGGCGGCGAGCCGGAAGAGGGCGAGTGTCGCCACCGCGCCGCCGACGAAGCCCAGGGCGAAGACCCTGTCGTCGGCGCTCAGCACGGCCAGCGCCGCCAGCGCCGCAATGGAGCCGCCGATCGCCATCCAGGCCCAGAACGGCAGCCGGCTCGATGCCCGTTCCACCACGTCCCTGAACAACGCGGCGGCGGGGATCGTCTGCGCCCGTGCCAGCGGCCAGAGCGTGAAGGCGAGTGTCGTCAGCAGGCCGAAGGCGGCGGCCAGGATGAGCGGCGCCGGGTAGACGCCGCCGGCGATCCGGAAGTTCAGCTGCTCCGCCAGCAGCGGTCCCGCCAGCGTCGGCGTGACCGCGCCCAGGGCCAGTCCGCCAAGGATGCCAAAGCCCGCCAGCGTCAGCACCTGCAGCAAATAGACCTGGAAGACCAGGCGCGCCGGGGCGCCCAGGCACTTCAGGGTGGCGATGACCGGGCGTTTCTCGTCCAGATAGCTGCGCACCGCATTGGCCACGCCCACGCCGCCGACGAGCAGCGCGGTCAATCCGACCAGCGTCATGAACAGACCGACCCGGTCGACGAGGCGCTGGATTCCGGGCGCGGCGTTGTCCAGCCCGCGGACGCGCCATCCGGCGTCGGGGAAGGCTTCGTTGATCTGCGCCCGCCATCGCCCGAAGTCCGCATTCGGTGGCAGGTCGACGCGGTAGTGGTGGTAGATCAGGCTGCCCGGCTGGACCAGTCCGGTTTCGTCCAGGGAGGCGCGCGAGACCATCACCCTCGGGCCCAGCGTGAAGGCGCGGGTGGCGCGGTCCGGTTCGCCGACGACGGTGCCCCTGATCTCGTAGGTGAGATCGCCCAGACGCACACGGTCGCCCGGCGCGGCCTCCATACGGCTCAGCACGCTTTCATCGACCAGCGCACCCCAGAGCCCGTCCTTTTCGTCCAGCAGTTCCTGCAGGTCGCCGCGCGGCTCGGTCTCGACGGCGCCATAGAGCGGATAGGCCGTATCGACCGCCTTGAGCTCCACGAGCATGCGCTCAGCGCTCGCCGCTTCGCCGGCGGGACGGAGCATGGCGCGCAATTCCGCCGTTCGCGAGGCGCGGGCGCTGTTGGCCTCGATCCACGCGCGTTCCTCGGCCGTGGCGTCGCGATGGATCAGGCGAACCTCCACCTCGCCGCCGAGCAGCGCGCGGGCATCCGACCTCAGGCCGGCCAGCATCGCCTCCGACAGCGAGCCGACGCCGGCGATGGCCGCGACCCCCAGCAGAAGACAGCCGACGAAGATGCGGAAACCTTTCAGGCCGCCGCGCAGCTCGCGCCGGGCCAGCCGCCAGGACAGGGCAAGGTCCGCGCGTCCGCCGCCGTTTTCCGCCATGTTTGCCACCGGGCTGTCCGCCGCCTGCGTCAGGATGCCGCGGCCGGGCGCGGCCTGGAATCGGCCTCGCTGCGGCGGCCGTCATCGACGATTCGCCCGTCCAGCAGCTTGATGCTGCGCCTGCAGCGCGCCGCAAGGCCGGTATCGTGGGTGATCAGCATCAGCGTGGTGCCATGCCGTTCCTGCAGGTCGAACATGATATCGATGACCTGATTGCCGGTTTCGCCGTCCAGATTGCCCGTAGGCTCGTCGGCCAGCAGCAGCCGGGGCGCCATGGCGAAAGCGCGCGCGAGTGCGACACGCTGCTGCTCGCCGCCCGACAGCTGGCCCGGATAATGCGTGGTGCGCGCGCGCAGGCCGACGGAATCCAAGACCTCCTCCGCGCGCCCGAATGCATCGGCGCGTCCGGCGAACTCCATGGGTATCGCCACGTTCTCCAGCGCGGTCATGGTGGGGATCAGGTGGAAGTCCTGGAAGACGATGCCGATCCTGTCGCGGCGGAATCGCGCCAGCCAATCCTCTCCCATGTCCGTGATATCCGTGCCGTCGATCTCGATGCGCCCGTCCGTCGCGCGTTCCAGCCCGGCAATCAGCATCATCATGGACGACTTGCCGGAACCCGACGGACCGACGACGGACACGGTCTCGCCCGCCGCGATGTCCAGGCTTACGCCGCGCAGGATTTCCACCAACCCGGCCTGCGACGGGAGCGTGAGGTCGACTTTGTCGAGACGGATCATGGCGTGGTCTTCGCGGGACATGAAGGGGCGGACGCGTTCCAGATGAGCCAACGTTCAAGGCTTGCATATGGACGCCGCCGGGCCCGAGTCAATCTCGCGCCGCGGCGCCCGCTGCCATCCGCAAGCTTGAACGCCGGCCCGCCGGCCCGATATCAGGTGTCTGGATTCCTTGCGGCGGCGGGACGGCACGGATGCTCACGGTATTTCGCACAGGCCTTTACGGCATGACGCTTTTGCTGCTTGCTCTCGTTCTGGCGGGGCGACCGGCGGCGGCGAAGGACGGCGAGAGCGTGCGCATTCTGGCCTATGGCGACTCGCTGGTCGCCGGCTATGGCCTGCCCGAGGACGAAGCCTTCCCGGCGCAGCTCGAAGCGGCGCTGCAGCAGGAGGGCATCGACGCCGAGGTGATCAACGCCGGCAATTCCGGAGACACCACGGCGGCGGCCGTCTCTCGACTGGACTGGGTTCTGGCGGAAGACCCGGATGCTGCGATCGTGGTGTTCGGCGGCAACGACGGGCTGCGCGGCCTGGACCCGGCCGAGACCTACGCCAACCTCGACGAGGTGCTGAGCCGGCTACGGGCCGATGGCTTGCCTACGCTGCTGACCGGAATGAAGGCGCCGCGCAACCTTGGGGCCGATTACGCGAAGGAGTTCGACGCGGTCTTTCCACGCCTGGCCGAAACCCACGACATTGTGTTTTATCCGTTCTTTCTGGAAGGTGTGGCCGCGCAACCCGCGCTCAACCAGGCCGACGGCATCCATCCCAACGCCAGGGGCGTGGAGAAGATCGTCGACAAGATGCTCCCGGATGTCCGCACGCTGGTGCGCCGGGCCAAGAAGCCTGCCGGCGAAGCGTCCGGGTCGTGATACGAAAAGAATCCGGGCCGTGGGGGCCCGGATTCGGAACTCGATCAGTGGTGCAGCGGCTTCTTGCGGAAATCCAAAGCCACTGGTCCGGCGGGCTTACGGCCCGTCCACCCATGGGCTGCCGGCCAGGACGTCCTGCGCCTTCAGCATGACAGTGATGGCGAGGACCGCGAGAGCGAGCAGATAGGGCTTCTTCATAATCCGATTCCTTCCACATACACGGGAATGCTATTCACCCGGCGGCGCGCCGCCGAGGGGGAGACCTTAGGCGCAAAAACCCTAAGGAACAGAAAAGAAAGTGGAATCAAATCGTTAACTGCAGCCGCGCTCTAAAAAGGGGTTGAAGCGGCACAACCTGAAAGCCGACCGAGACAAGAAGGGGGAGAACGATGGATTACCGTCGACTGGGACGCAGCGATATCGAGGTCAGCAGCCTTTGTCTGGGGACCATGACCTGGGGCGAGCAAAATACGCAGGAGGAGGGTTTTGCCCAGATGGACGCAGCCCTCGAACGTGGCATCAATTTCTTCGACACGGCCGAGATGTATCCCATCGCCCCGCGGGAGGAGACCTACGGGCGGACCGAGGAGATCATCGGCAATTGGTTCGCAGCACGCGGCACGCGCGACAAGGTGGTTCTGGCGACCAAGGCGCTCGGTCCGGGCTCGCGCTTCGACTATGTGCGCGACGGCAAGCCAAGGCTGAACCGCGCCCATCTGGTGCAGGCGGTCGACGACTCGCTCAGGCGGCTGCAAACCGATTACATCGATCTCTACCAACTGCACTGGCCAGAGCGGAACGCCAACTTTTTCGGGAAGCTGGGTTACCAGCACGACCCCTCGGATACAGACTGGACGCCGCTGGAGGAAACGCTGGAGGCTCTGGGAGAGATCGTCCGCTCGGGCAAGGTGCGTCACATCGGCCTGTCCAACGAGACCGCTTGGGGCACGATGAAGACCCTGGAGCTGGCCGAGCGAGGCCTCGGGCCGCGGGTGGTGTCGATCCAGAATCCCTATTCGCTGCTGAACCGCAGCTTCGAGGCGGGCCTCGCCGAGGTGGCGATCCGCGAGGATTGCGGCCTGCTGGCCTATGCTCCCTTGGGTGCGGGCGTGCTGACCGGCAAGTATCTGGATGGCGCGAAACCGGAAGGCGCGCGCATGACGCTGTTCCCGAAGAACACGCGCTATCTGGGCGAGCGCGCGGAGGCCGCCACGCGGGCCTATGTGGCGCTCGCGCGGTTGCACGACCTCGACCCCGCGCAGATGGCGATAGCCTACGTGGCCTCTCGGCCGTTCACGACGGCGGCGATCATCGGCGCCACGTCGCTGGACCAGCTCGAGACAAACATGGCGGCCGCCGACCTCGAGCTCTCGGAGGAGGTCCTGGAGGGGCTAGAGGATCTGCACAAGGTCTACACCTATCCCTGTCCCTGACCGCCCGTAGCTGGCTTGCGGCTGACTTGCGGCCGGCTTGACCGGCCACGGCAGGGCTTGATAAGCGGATGTCATCATGCGGCTTTTCGTCGCCATTCCCCTCCCGTTCGATCTGCGTGAACGGCTATCGCGCCTGGAAGGCGGGCTTCCGGGCGCGCGCTGGGTGTCGGAAGACAACCTGCACCTGACGCTGCGCTTCCTGGGCGAGGTGGATGGCCGCCAGGCGCACGACATCGACGCCGCGCTCTCGCGCATCCGCATGCCGGCCTTCGCGCTGCAGCTCTCCGGAATCGACTGCTTCGGAGAGGGCAGCAAGGTGCATTCGCTCTGGGTGGGGGTCGAGCGCAATGCCGAGCTCATGCGCCTGCGCGAAAAGGTCGAGAATGCCTGTCAGGCCGCCGGCATGCCGCCGGACCGCCGCAAGTTCAAGCCGCATATCACGCTCGCCCGTTTCAAGCAGCATCCGGGGCCGAAGCTTCAGGATTTCATGACGCGGCACAATCTTCTGCGCCCGCCGCCCTTTTCCGTGGACCGCTTCGCCCTGTTCTCCAGCTTCCTGCAGCACAGCGGCGCCATTTATTCCGAGGAGGCGGAGTATCCGCTGGATCACGGCGCCGTCGGCGTCGGCTGGTAGGTCTTTCAGCTCGGGGGTGTGGCTGGCGGCCTCGCCGTGGTGCGCGCCGCTGCCCGGCGCTGCCCGGTTTCCCGGTGGATGATGTAGATGCCGCTGGCGACCAGCACCATCGCGCCCACACAGACCCAGAAGTCGGGAAAATCGCGCCACACCAGCCAGCCGATCGCCGTGGCCCAGATCAGTGCCGAGTAGTCGAAGGGCGCGATCACCGCCGCCGGGCCATAGCGGTAGGCGAAAGTCAGCAGGATCGTCGCCCCGCCGCCCAGAAATCCGATGAGGACGAAGATCGGCAAATCCGCCCAGGCCGGCGTCTTCCAGCCGAAGACCAGCAGCACGCCGGCCACCGCCGCCGGGATCGCGGTGCTCCAGAAGTAGATCGCCGCGGTGGTTTCGGTGCGGGCCATAAGCCGGGTCATCAGCATCACCGTGCCGTAGCTCGCCGCTGCGCCCAGCGGCAAAAGCGCCTCGATCTGGAAGGTCGCCGCGCCCGGCCGCACGATGATCAGCACTCCCATAAAGCCGACGATCACCGCCGCCCAGCGCCGGAAACCCACGTGCTCGCCCAGCACCGGCACGGACATCGCCGTGATGAACAGCGGTGCGGCAAACGCGATGGCCGTCGCCTCGGCGAGCGGCAGGCTGCGCAGCCCGGTGAAGAACAGGAAGATGGCCGCCAGGATCAGCATGGCGCGCAGCACATGCAACCCGAACCTCACCGGCTTCAGCGCCGGCAGGCCGCCCTGGTGCATGACCAGGATCATCACCGGCACCAGGGCGAAGAAGTTTCGGAAGAACGCCACCTGGACAATGGGATAACTGGCGCCCAGCCATTTCGCCGTCGCGTCCATCGTGCTGAGGAAAAACATCGCGCCCAGCATGGTCGCGATGCCAAGCGCAATGCGGTCGCCCCCGGCCTGCGCCGCCGAGCTGTCGCGCGGGCTCATGCGAAGCGCTCCGCGATGCGCCGGACCGACGCGCCGTAGTGCCCGCCGAAGAGCGCGGTGTGCACCAGCAGTGGATAGAGGTTGTAGACATCCCGGCGCAGCTCGAAGAAATCCGGGGAAAGCGGACGAAGCTCCCGGTAGCGGCGGAAGAACGGCTCGCCAAAGGTGCCGAACAGCGTGGCAAACGCGAGTTCGACCTCCGCGTCGGCGTAATAGATGGCCGGGTCGACGAAGCCGGCGATCCGCCCGCCGCGGGCCAGCACGTTGCCGCCCCACATGTCGCCGTGGACGAGCGATGGCGCGTGGGGCGGGTCGATCAGGTCCGGCAGGCGCTTGGCCACGGATTCGACAAGCCGCAGGGTTTCCGCCGGCAGATGTCCGCTGTCGCGGGCCAGGCGGCCCATGTAGACGAGGCGCCGTTCGGCGAAGAAATCGCGCCAGTCGTCCATTTCGCCGTTCGGCTGCGCGAGCGGGCCGATCAAGGTATCGCGCTCCATGCCGAAGCGGCCTTGCGTCACGCCGTGAAGCTCGGCCAGCAAGTCGGCGGCGTGCTCCTCGGCGCTGTCGTCGAGCGCGCCGCCGCCTTCGATCCAGGTCATCAGCAACAGGTCGTCGTCGCCGAGGACGACCCGCGGCACCGGCAGGCGGCTGTGTTCGGCAAGGTAGGCGAGCATCCAGGCTTCCAGCGCGAGGCCGCCCTCGGGCGCGAGCTTGGCCACCAGCGGCGCGCCCTCGGCGAATTCAACGCGCCGCACTTCCGCGTTGCAGCCGCCCGACAGCGGCCGCATGGCGACGGGCTCGCGCCCGGCGGCGGCGGCGATCCGCGTCTGTGTCGGTGCCGGTGTGCCCACGGCCGCCGCCATTACAGCCTGCCTTCCTTGATGGCGGCGAGCAGCCCTTCGGCGCCGGCCTCGATCATGTCGAGCACCTTCTCGAAGCCGCTGCGCGCGCCGTAATAGGGATCGGGCACGTCCTCCGTGGCCACGCCGCTGGCGAATTCCATGAAAAGGTGCAGTCGGGCGCGCGCGTCACTGGGCGCCAGGCGGGAAAGCTGCCGGTGATGGCCGCGGTCCATGGCCAGGACGAGATCGAAGCGGTAGAAATCGTCCGCCTCCACGCGGCGCGCCACCAGGCTGGAGAGGTCGTAGCCACGCTCCGCCGCTTCGCCCTGTGCGCGGGAATCCGGCGGCTCGCCAACGTGATAGCCGTGCGTGCCGGCGGAATCCGCCTCAACGCGCTCGCTCAGGCCTTCCAACTCCGCCAGGCGGCGAAAGACGCCCTCGGCGGTGGGCGAGCGGCAGATGTTGCCGGTACACACGAAGAGCACACGGATCTTGCGCGACGTTTCGTTCACGGCCACCTCATCGAATTTCGCCGACTTTTCGGACAGCGGCGGTTGCATGAACCGGGCCTTCTTCGTCTATCATTCGCCGCATCATGCCGCAAAGCGAGAAGCCATCCATCGTCATCCTGACCGGCGCCGGCGTCTCCAAGGAGTCGGGCCTGGCGACCTTTCGCGATGCCGACGGCATCTGGGCCAAGGTCCGCATCGAGGACGTGGCCACGCCGGAGGCCTTTCGCCGCGACCCGGAGCGCGTGCACGCCTTCTACAACGATCGCCGCCGGCAGCTCCTCGATCCCGCGGTGCAGCCCAATCCCGCGCATAAGGCGCTGGCCCGTCTGGAGCGGGAATGGCCGGGCGAGGTGCTGCTTGTCACGCAGAACATCGACAACCTGCACGAGCGCGCAGGCTCGCGAAACGTCATTCACATGCATGGCAGCATCCTCAGGGCGCACTGCCTCTATTGCGAGGCGTCGAGCCCCTGGGAGGGCGACATGTCACTGCACAGCCGGTGTCCGTCGTGCGGGCGCGCCGGCGGGCTGCGCGTGGACGTGGTGTGGTTCGGGGAGATGCCCTTCGAGATGGACCGCATCTACGGTGCGCTGGAGCAGTGCGGCTATTTTCTCTCCGTCGGCACGTCGGGCAACGTCTATCCGGCCGCCGGTTTCGTGCAGGAAGCGCGGATGACCGGGCGCACGCATTGCGTGGAGCTCAATCTGGAGCCCTCCGAGGGCTCAAGCCTGTTCCACGAGCATTACCACGGTCCCGCCGGCGAGCTCGTGCCCGCCTATGTGGACCGGCTTCTGTCGGATGGCTAGCTAGGAGCGCGCGCCCGAAGGCGTGATCCGGTAGGCGCAGCGCCGGGCGCCGGCAAGGATGTGGCTC
Source organism: Rhodovibrionaceae bacterium (assembly GCA_033722755.1). Lineage (GTDB taxonomy): Bacteria > Pseudomonadota > Alphaproteobacteria > Kiloniellales > Rhodovibrionaceae > JAWVYK01. The sequence continues at coordinate 16,002 of JAWVYK010000001.1, forward strand.
GTGCGCTCGACCTTCACGTCCTCGCCCAGGACTTCGCGGAAACACTCCAGTTCCGCGGCGCAGAGACCGCTGCAGGCGCGCGCCGCATCGCAGATCGGGCAATGGTTTTCGACCAGCATGAGCGCACCGTCCGCCGCGGCTTCCACGTCGGCCATGTAGCCCTCCTCGCTGCGCGCCTCGGCCAGCAGCCGCACACGCTCGTCGAGAGAGCGGGCGGTCGTCAGGCGCGCCCGGTAGGCGCGCACCTGCTTGGCCGTGCGTTCGCGCACCAGACGGGCGAGGCCGTCGGCCCCGAAGACCTTCGTCAGCTCCTCCATCAGGCTGGCGGCCAGCTCGCCGTGGCCGTTCGGGAAGAAGGCCTCCGCCTGACGCGTCAGTTCCCAGTCCTTCTTCGGACGGCCGCGCGCGGCCGGGCGCTCCACGGCGCGCACGATCCCGCGGTCCTCCAGGTCGTAGAGGTGCTGGCGAACGGCCACGTGCGTGACCCCGAGGCTCTCGGCAAGCTGCTGCGCGCTCTGCGGGCCGCTTCGTTTCAGCGCCTCGATGACGGCGCGCCTGCGTCGGTGTAGAATAAGGGCGTCGGCGTCGGTCATTGCTCGTTTCTAAAGGTATATCTTGAAAAAAGCAATGTCCGGGGATAACCTTTAATAAAGCTGTTTCTTTAAAAAAGGATTCGTGCGGTGGCTTGGATCAAGGCGGCTCAGTCCAGCGATCTCGAAGGCCGGGACCGGCTGCTGGTGAAGAGCGACGGCCGGCAGGTTGCGCTGTTTCGCATGAACGGCCGCTGGCACGCCTGCGACAACCGCTGCCCGCACGAGGGCTATCCCCTGATCGAGGGCACGCTCGGGCCGGGCTGTCTGCTGACCTGCAACTGGCATAACTGGAAGTTCGACCTGTCCGACGGGCACACGCTGGTGGGCGGGGACCGGTTGCGCGTCTATCCGGTGGACGAGCGCGACGGCGCGCTCTGGGTCGATCTTACGGACCCGCCGCCCGAGGACCGCCTCGCCTGGGCCATGGAAGGCCTGCGGGAAGCTTTCGAGGACGAGGACGAAGCCCGCATGGCGCGGGAGCTGGCGCGCATCGGCGCTGCCGGCGGCGACCCCCTGCAGGCGGTGGCGAAAGCCGTGGTCTGGTCGCACGACCGCATGGAATACGGAACCACCCACGCATTTGCCGCCACAGCGGATTGGCTCAGCCTGCGCGAGCGCGACGCGCGCAGCGAGCCCGAACGCCTGGTGCCGCTGGTGGAATCGCTGCTTCACATGGCCGAGGACGTTGTGGGCGAGCCGGTCTTCGCCTACACGACGCAGGCGGAGCGCTACGACGAAGCCGCTTTGCAGGACGCCATCGAGGCCGAGAACGAGCCGGCTGCGCAAGCACAACTGAACGGTGCGCTGGCCGAAGGCAAGGGTTTCGCCGACCTGGAGCCGGTATTGGCGCGCGCCGCGCTGGCGCACTATCAGGGCTTCGGGCATGCCGCGATCTATGTCGTGAAGACCGGCGAACTGGCCTGCCGGCTTGGGCCCGAGGCGCAGGCGCCGCTGCTGCGCGCGCTGCTGCGCTATCTCGTCTACACCCGGCGCGAGGATCTCATTCCGGAGTTCCGCGCCTATGCGCCGGCGCTGGTCGCCTGGCGCGACGGAAAGAACCCGCCGCCGCCGGCGGAAAGCTTCATTTCGGGATCGGTCAAGCAAGTCCTGGGGTCAATCGCCAATGCCGGCGCGCCGCCGCCGGCGCTGTTCGACCGGCTGCTGGAGGCGGCCGCGTTGCAGATGCTGTATTTCGACCTTGGCCGGCAGGACCGCGTCGACGGTCCGGTCTCGCAGAACGTCGGCTGGCTGGATTTCACCCACGCGGTCACCTTCGCCAATGCGTCGCGCCGGTTGGCGGAGCGCCACCCGGAACTGTGGCCGGCCTGCCTGCTGCAGATCGGTTGCTTCCTGGGGCGCAACGCGCGCTATCTCGACACCTCGCTCGACCCCGATGAATGGCGGGTCGCGGACCCGCAGAGCTTCCTTGCCGAGGCCCGGCGCGGGCTCTTCGACCATCGTGAGTCCGAGCCCATCGTCGCCGCGCATCTGGTCAAGCTGCTGACGGCCGTCAGCGAAGAGGCTGCGCGCGCGCCCGAGGATGTCGCGCCGGTGCTGACGGCTGCGGCGCGCCGGTTGCTGGAAAGCCCGCTGCGGCGCAAGCACGCGCTCAGGACGGCTGCGCAGGCCTTGAACTTCGTGGGCGGAGCCGCTCCGTGACGGGCGCCGGCGGCCTCGAGGAGATCGTCGCCAAGGCGCGGGCCTGCCGGCTCTGCGAGGCCCACCTCCCGCTCGGTCCCCGCCCGGTGCTGCGTGCCGGCGACAGCGCCCGGCTGTTGATCGTGGGCCAAGCCCCGGGCACCAAGGTGCACGCCACCGGCATTCCCTGGAACGACCCGAGCGGCGAGCGCCTGCGCGATTGGCTGCGCACGCCACCGGAAATCTTTTACGACGAAAGCCGCATCGCCATCGTGCCGATGGGTTTCTGCTATCCCGGACGCGATCCCCGCGGCGGCGACCTGCCGCCCCGTCCGGAATGCGCGCCGGCCTGGCATCCGCCGCTGCGCCGGGCGCTGCGTGACATACGCCTTACCCTGCTGGTGGGCAGCTACGCGCAGGCCTATTACCTGGGCCGCGCGCGAAAGCGGACCATGACCGAGACGGTCCGCAATTTCCGCGACTACCTGCCGGACTTCCTGCCGCTGCCGCATCCAAGCTGGCGCAATACCGCCTGGCTGAAGCGCAATCCCTGGTTCGAGGCGGAGTTGCTGCCGGTCCTGCGGGAGCGCGTCGGCGGCCTGCTGGGAAGCGCCTAGCCCCCGATCCGGGAGCAGGGCCGGCAGATCATCGCATGTCGCGGCGGAAGAAACACTCCGTGCCGCCGGCTTCGACGGCCCGCGCGATGCGTTCGAGCCCGAGGATGTAGGCAGAGGTGCGCAGACTGCAGCCGGACTCGTCGTAGCGGCGCCACAGGGAATCGCAGTTCGCCCGCAGCCGGCGGTCGAGTTGCCCGGCCACCTCGTCGGCCGACCAGGCAAGGCCCTGGCGATTCTGCACCCACTCGAAATAGGACACGGTGACGCCGCCGGCGTTCGCCAGGATGTCGGGAATGACGATCACGCCGCGCTCATCGAGGATGTCGTCGGCCGCGCAGGTGACGGGCCCGTTGGCCAGCTCCAGAATCGTCCTGGCCCGGATGTCGCGGGCGTTGCCCTTGTGGATGACGCCGTCCAAGGCGGCCGGCACCAGGAGCTCGCAGTCGAGCGTCAGCAGTTCGTCCTGCTTCAGGTTACGCCCCCGGCCCTTCGTGGGCGCGCCGGTGACCGAGCCTGTCTCGGCCTTGTGGTCGGCCACCTCGTCCGGGTCCATGCCGTCGTCGTCGTACCGTCCGCCGGAGGAATCGGAGACCGCGACGATGCGGTAGCCCGTCTTGTGCAGCAATTCGGCGATGCGCGCGCCGGCGTTGCCGAACCCTTGGATGGCGACGCGCGTGTCCTCCGGGTCGGGCAGGCCCAGCCGGCTGTGCAGCTGGTCCAGCACGATCGCGCCGCCGTCGCCGGTCGCCGTGTCGCGGCCGTGACTGCCGCCCAGGATAAGCGGCTTTCCCGTCAGCACCGCCGGTGCGTGGATGTCATTCATCGCCTGGTATTCGTCGGCCATCCAGGCCATGACCATGTCGTTGGTGTACATGTCGGGCGCGGCGATGTCGCGTTCCGGGCCGAGGAAATCGGCGAAGCAGCGCATGTAGGCCCGGGCGACGCTTTCCAGTTCCGTCGGCGAGAGCTCCTTGGCGTCGACAGCCACCCCGCCCTTGGCGCCGCCATACGGCAGGTCGGCCACCGCGCATTTGAAGGTCATCAGAAAGGCGAGCTCGGTGACCTCTTCCTGCGAGACGGAAGGGTGAAAGCGGATGCCGCCCTTGGTCGGTCCCAGCGTCGTGTCGTAGCGGCAGCGCCATCCCTGCAGCGAACGCAGGCTGCCGTCGTCCATGCGCACGCGAAGCGATGCGTGGAGCGTCTCGCGCGGGTGGGCGAGGCGCTCCATCACCTCGTCGGCCACGTCGATGCGCTGGGCCGCCTGCCTGAGCCGTAGTTCGGCGAGGCTCTTGGCCGGTTCGTCGTTCGACTTCCGGGATCGCGCCATGATCCGTCCTTCCGGCGGGGAATTGGAAAATCGTCTGTATTCCGGTTAAACGCACCCGGACGGCCGGCGGTTCGGCGATGCTCCGCCGCTTCGGCTCAGTCGTCCAGAGCCTCGATGCGCTCCATATCCTCGTCGGACAGGCCGAAATGGTGGCCGATCTCGTGGATCAGCACATGGCGCACCACGTCCATCAGCTCCTCACCGCTGTCGCACCAGTAATCCAGGATCGGCCGGCGGTAGAGGAAAATCATGTCCACGTCCTGCGCCGTGACGCTCAGCGATTTCTGCATGAGGTCGACGCCGCGGTAGAGGCCCAGAAGATCGAAGGGCTCGTCGACGCCCAGTTCGTCCAGGGTCTCTTCGTCGGGAAAATCCTCGACGCGGATGGCCACCCCGTGCACGTGACGGCGCAACTCGCCGGGAATGGTCGCATAGGCTTCCTCGGCCAGCGCTTCCAGGTCGGAAAGGCTGGGCGGTGCGCCGTAGAGGCTTTGATAGGCTAGACGTGCGCTCATGCAGCACCAAGGTAGTGTGTCAGGCGTTCGTGAGAAAGCACCTGATTGTAATCGCGGTCCCAGGGGGCTGCGACAAAACCGAGTGAAACCCGAGGGAGGCAGGCGATGAGCGACAAACTGAGCGATGCGCAGCGCGACGAAGCTTTGGGCGACCTGGATGGCTGGGAGCCGGTGGACGGCCGCGACGCCATAACCAAAACCTTCAAATTCAAAACCTTCAACCAGGCCTTCGGCTTCATGGCGCGCGTCGCGCTTGCGGCCGAGAAGATGGACCACCATCCGGAATGGTCGAACGTCTACAACACCGTCCACATCACGCTGACCAGCCACGACGTCGAGGGGCTGTCCGAGCGCGATATCAAGCTGGCTGGAAAGATCGACCGCTTCGCCGCTTCGTTCCAGTAAGCGCCCCGCGCCCCGCTACTGCATCCGCATCGCGCCGTCCAGGCGGAAATTCTCGCCGTTCAGCATGACGTTTTCCACGATGTGCATGACCAGCCGCGCGAATTCGTGCGGATGGCCGAAGCGGTGCGGGAACGGCACCTGGGAGGCGAGGTTGTCCTGCACCTCCTGCGGCATGTTCAGCAGCATCGGGGTGCCGATCAGCCCCGGCGAGACGGTGTTGACCCGGATGCCGATCTTGGCGAATTCGCGCGCGGCCGGCAGCGTCATGCCGATCACTCCCGCCTTCGATGAGGCATAGGCGATCTGGCCGAGCTGGCCTTCGCCCGCCGCCACGGAGGAGGTGGAGATGATGACGCCGCGCTCGCCGTCTTCGTTCACCGCATCGCCGGACATCATCTCCGCCGCCGCCAGGCGCATGAAGTTGAAGGATCCGACGAGATTGATGTGAACCACCTTCACGAAGTCGTCCAGCGGCATCGGGCCGTGTTTGCCGACGATGCGCTTGGCCGGCGCCACGCCGGCGCAGTTGACGAGCACGCGCGCCGGCCCATGCGCCTCGCGGGCCTGGCCCATCACGTCCTCGGCGGCCTCGGCGCTGGTCACGTCGCAGACCAGGCCCAGGCCTCCGATTTCCTTGGCCACAGCCTTCACGCCCTCCTCGTCGATATCGAGGACGGTCACTTTGGCGCCCGCATTGGCGAGATATCGCGCGGTTTCCGCGCCCATGCCCGAGCCGCCGCCCGTGACGACCGCTGCATGACCCTTTACGTCCATAACGATACACCCTTTCTGAAAGTGATGTCCGGTCCGGTTCCGGCCGCGCGCCAGCGCGGGAGAATTTGCCGCCGGCGGTGATAGCAGATCGCTTTACGCGTGGCGAGCCCGCACTAAGCGGCCAGTCGAGGCTTTGACCGACGCGGGCCGAGCGCCCATATTCCAGTGATTATGACCGACGAAAGCGATCTCGCCGGCCGCGCGCCGGTGCCCTACAACCCCGACAAGTTCGCCCGCGACAAGGCGCGCGTGGAAAACGGCTTCTGGCGCAAGATGCGCCGCACGCTGGGGCGCGTGCCCTTCCTGGAGGACGCAGTGGCCGCCTGGTACTGCGCCTTCGATCCCGCCACGCCCATGCAGGTCAGGGCGACCCTGATGGCCGCGTTGGCCTATTTCGTTATTCCCACCGACATGCTGCCGGACATCGTGCCGATGCTGGGCTTTACCGACGACGCCGCCGTCATTGCCGCGGCGATCCGCACCGTTGCGCCGTACATCACCTCGGAGCATCGCCGGAAAGCCCGTGCCGTGCTCGACGAGCAGACACCCGACTAGACGCCCGGCCGAACACGTGACCGGCATGCTCTCTCAACTTCCCAGACCGGCCGTCTGGCTCGGCTTCGCCGGGCTCCTGCCCTTCGTCGCCACGGCGCTCGCCGCGTGGCATCCGGAGCCGCTTGTCATCGTCTACGCGATCAATCTGCAGCTCTTCTACGGCGCCTGCATCCTGTCGTTCCTGGGGGCTGTGCACTGGGGCCTGGCGCTGGCCGGCGCGGGCAGCCAGGGGGACCCGCGCGCGGCGATGACCTTCAACCGCCTCGGCTGGTCCGTGGTGCCGGCGCTGCTGGCCTGGGCGACGCTGGCGATGGACCCGCTGGTCGGCCTCGTCGGGCAGATCGTGGGCTTCGCCGGCATGTTCTTCGGCGATCTGGCGGCCGTGCGGCGCGGCTATGCGCCTGGCTGGTATCTGGCATTGCGGCGGCCGCTCACCGTCATCGTGATCCTGTCGCTGGGCAGCAGCCTGATGCGCGCGATCCTGGGGACCGGCTGAGCCCCGGCGGGCTCAGGCGGCGGGTGCGCCGCCGTCGCCGAGCGTCCGGCTCCGGCGTTGCCGGCTCTCGCGGCGCGAGATGTAGAGGGTCGAGCCGACGATGACCGCCGCGCCGAGGAAGGTCCAGATTCCCGGCACCTCGCCGAAGGCGATCACGCCCAGCAGCGTCGCCAGGATGAGCTTGGAATAGTCGAAGGGCGCCACATAGGCCGCCTCGCCCGCCCGGTAGGCGCGGATAATCGCCGCCTGGCTGGCCATGCCCATCAGACCGATCAGGACCATGATGCCCGCCTGCGCCCAGGTGGGTGTCTGCCATACGGCGATGGCCGGGCCCGCCGTCACCAGAGTGGCGACGACGCCGAAATAGAACAGCATGGTCGAGTGCCGCTCGCCAGCCGGAAGGCGCTTGACCAGGATCACGGCCATGGCAATGCCGAAGGCGGAGGCCAACGCCAGCAGCGACTCCGGCTGGAAGGCCGCGGCGCCCGGCCGCACCATGATCAGAACACCCAGGAAACCCACCGCCGTCGCCGTCCAGCGGCGCCAGCGCACCCGCTCGCTCAGCAGCAGCACCGCGAGCACCAGCGTGAACAGCGGCTGCGTGAAGGTGAGCGCGGTGACCTCGGCCAGCGGCAGCAGCGAGATCGCCAGATAGCCGGCCAGCATGGCGCCGGCTCCGAACAGACCGCGCAGGATATGCACGCCGGCGTGACGGGTTCTAAGCGCGGCCGTCCCATCGGGCCAGATAAAGGGAAGCACGATCAGAAGGCCGATCAGCGAGCGGGCGAAGACGATCTGAAACGGCGGCACCTGCATGGCCGTCAGCCACTTGATGAGCGCCGCGTTGCAGGCAAACGCGCTGGCCGCCGCCACCATCCAGAGCGCCCCGCGGGTATTCCCCGGCAGGCGCAGCCACAGCGCGCTGAGCCGCTGGCGGCCGGCGCGCCGCGCGGGTCGGGGCAGCCGGTCGAAGAGGCTCACGATTGGCCCTCCGGCGCGCGCGCGGCAAGGCCCGAAGGCGGGCGGACATCCGCGCGTTCGCGCGCCAGCCTGGCCTCGCGCCGGGCGATGTAGATGGCTGCGCCGGCGATGATGGCCGCGCCCACCCAGGTCCAGATGTCCGGCACCTCGCCGAACAGGATGAAAGCGATAAGCGCCACGAAGGGCAGGCGGGCGTAGTCAAACGGCACCACCGCCGAGGCATCGGCGATCTGGTAGGCGCGGGTGAGCGCGATGTGGGCCAGCGCCGCAACGCCGCCCACCAGCGCCAGCAGCGCGAATTGCGTCAGGTTCGGCCAGTGCCAGTCGAAAAGCGCCGGGATCAGCGAAAGCGGGGTCAGCAGCAGGTTCATATAGAAGACGATGGCGGCCGGTCGCTCGGTGCGCGCCAGGGTCTTCACGACAAGAATGGATGCCGCCATCAAGAGCGCGGCGAGCACGGGCAGCAGGGTTACCGCGCTGACTTCCGCGAAGCCGGGACGCAGGATCACCAGGACGCCGACGAAGCCGATAGCGGTCGCCGTCCAGCGCCGGCGGCGCACGGTTTCCCTGAGGATCAGGGCCGCCCCGATGGTCGCGAAGAGCGGCACGGTGAAATTCAGCGCCACGGCCTCGGCCAGTGGCAGCAGCGCGACCGAGTAAAACCAGGTCAGCATGGCCGCCAGCCCGAGGAGGGCACGGCCGAGATGCAGCGGCAGGCGCTGCGTCACGAGCGCCGCGCGCCCGCGGCGTATCAGCCAGGGCAGCATGAAGACGAGCGCGAAGAGGTTGCGGAAGAACGCAATCTCGACCGGCGGAATGCCGCCGTCGGCCACCGCGCGAATAGCGACGTTCATGACCGAGAAGCCGAAAGCGGCGCCGGTCATAAGCAGCGCCCCGGCGACGGGGGCGGGAATTGCGGCCAGGCGGGTCCTTGCACTCTTGGCTATGGTGTCTCTCGGGCTCATGAGCGCGGGCGAGATTATGCCCTGCGGCGCCATGCCGCCAGCCATGCTTGTGCAACTCTCCCTTGCGCGTCAGGGTTGGCTGGACGCTCGATCTCGGCTCGACGGCGGCACGGCCGTGCCGGCATCCGGCAGGCCGGTGTCGGGTCTGGAACGCCGTTGGGGCTATTGACATACTGTGGCGTGCGCCCGCATACGCCGGGGACAGGCACGCCCGCGCGCACGCCCGCGCGCACGACCGCAAGCAAGAAGAAAAAGGGAGAGCACCGCCATGACAGAGCCGCTGTGGCAGCCCTCGAAAGAGCGCATCGCCGATACGGCCCTGGCCGAGTTCATCGACAAGGTAAACGCGGAGCACGGCGAAGATTTCGACGGTTACTGGCCGCTGTGGCAGTGGTCCACGCAGAACATCGAGGCCTTCTGGAAAAGCTTCTGGGATTATGCCGGCGTGGTCGCCGACGCGCGGGGCGAGCGCGTTCTGGTCGACGGCGACAAGATGCCGGGCGCCAAATTCTTTCCCGACGCCAAGCTGAACTTTGCCGAAAACCTGCTGCGCCGGCGCGACGACGCGGACGCGATCGTCTTCTGGGGCGAGGACAAGGTGAAGCGCCGCATGAGCTTCGCCGAACTTTACGAGACCGTCTCGCGCGTCTCCCAGGCCCTGGCTGCAGAGGGGGTGGGGCCGGGCGACCGGGTCGCCGCCTATATGCCGAACATGCCGGAAACCGTGATCGCCGCGCTGGCGACAGCTTCGCTGGGGGCGATCTTCTCGTCCTGTTCGCCCGACTTCGGCGTGCAAGGCGTGCTCGACCGCTTTGGCCAGATCGAACCCAAGGTGCTGTTTAGCGCCGATGCCTACTACTACAACGGCAAGGTCAACGACTCGCTCGGCAAGGTGCGCGAGTTCACCAAAGATCTGCCCAGCGTCAGGCGGATCGTGGTCTGCCCCTATGTCAGCGATTCGCCGGACCTGTCCGGGCTTTCAGGCGCCAAGATGCTGGAGGACTTCATCGCCGATCAGCCCGGCGGGGACATCGCCTTCGAGCGGGTGGACTTCAACGCACCGCTCTACGTCATGTATTCCTCCGGCACGACGGGCAAGCCGAAGTGCATCGTGCACGGCGTCGGGGGTACGCTCCTGCAGCACCTGAAGGAACACCTGCTGCATTCCGACAACAAGCATGGCGGCAGGGTGTTCTACTTCACCACCTGCGGCTGGATGATGTGGAACTGGGTGATCTCCTGCCTGGGGGTGGGCGCGAGCCTGATGCTTTACGACGGCTCGCCGTTTGCGCCGGATGCCGACATCCTTTTCGACTATATCGACGCGGAGAAGATCACCTTCTTCGGCACTTCGGCGAAATACATCGACGCGCTGAACAACGCCGGGCGGGACCCGAAGTCGAGCCACGACCTCTCCAGCCTGCGGACCATCGCCTCCACCGGCTCGCCGCTGGTGGCCGAGGGCTTCGATTACGTCTACGAGCACATCAAGTCCGACGTCTGCCTGTCCTCCATCTCCGGCGGCACGGATATCCTCGGCTGCTTCGTCGGCGGCAATCCGATCGGTCCGGTCTATCGCGGCGAAATCCAGGTGCGCAACCTGGCCATGGCCGTGGAGGTCTACGACGAGGGGGGCAAGCCCGTGCGCGAGCAGAAGGGCGAGCTGGTCTGCGAGAAGCCGTTCCCGTCGATGCCGCTCTACTTCTGGAACGATCCGGACGGAGAGCGCTACCGCGCCGCCTATTTCGAACGCTTTCCCGGCATCTGGTGCCACGGCGACTTTGCCGAGATCACGGCAAACGGCGGCGTCATAATTCACGGACGCTCCGACGCCACGCTCAACCCGGGCGGCGTGCGCATCGGCACCGCGGAGATCTACCGCCAGGTGGAGAAGCTGCCGGAGGTCGCCGAATCCATCGTCGTCGGACAGGACTGGGACGACGACATGCGGGTCGTGCTCTTCGTGCGCCTCAACGACGGCCAAGAGCTGGACGAGGATCTGGTCGGCCGCATCAAGAAGCAGGTGCGCACCGGCGCTTCGCCGCGCCACGTGCCGGCCAAGGTGCTCGAGGTGCCGGACATTCCGCGCACCAAAAGCGGCAAGATCGTCGAGCTGGCCGTGCGCGACGTGATCCACGGACGCGATGTCAAGAACAAGGAAGCGCTCGCCAATCCCGAGGCCCTGGAGCACTACCGGAACCGGCCGGAACTGGCGGAGTAATGCACAAGGCCTATTGACGTAGGCGCTGCGGCGGCGCGAAAACGCCTTATCACGAGTCGGGCACAGGCCCGGCGAATTCGAAAGGTTGGCCAATGGTAGCCGAGATGCAGCCGTTTCCCCGCGACGAGTACGTGTATCGCATCGCGGACGCCAAACAGCGCATGGAGGCAGCGGGATTCGATGTCCTGCTGATCACCGATCCGGCCAACATGAACTATCTGACCGGCTACGACGGCTGGTCGTTCTACACCCCGCAGGTGGTCGTTCTGGCGCTGAAGGAAGAGCTGCCGATCTGGATCGGCCGCGGCATGGACGCCAACGGCGCGCGGGCGACGACCTTCCTGCCGGACAGCCACATCGTGCCCTATCCCGACCATTACGTGCAGGCGGCGGATAAGCACCCCATGAACTACGTCGCCGGCGAGATGCGCCGCATGGGGCTCGCCAAGGGCACGGTCGCGCTGGAGATGGACAGCTACTACTTCTCGCCGATGGCCTACGAGACCCTGCGCCACGACCTGCCCGATGTGACATGGAAGGATTCCGGACTGCTGGTGAACTGGGTGCGCTCGGTAAAGTCCCCGCGCGAGCTTGCCTACATGAATCAGGCGGCGCGCATCGTCGAGAAGGTCATGGAGACCGGCATCGAAGCGATCCGTCCGGGCGTGCGGCAATGTGATGCCGTCGCGCAGATCTACCATGCGCAAATCTCCGGCACCGAGGATTTCGGCGGCGACTACCCGTCGATCGTGCCCATGCTGCCGACCGGCGTGGAGACATCGACGCCGCATATCACCTGGCGCGACGCGCCGTACAAGGAAGGCGAGGCGACGATCCTCGAGCTCGCCGGATGCCGTCTACGCTACCACTGCCCAATGGCGCGCACGCTGTTTCTCGGAAAGCCGACGCAGAAAATCAAGGACACCGCGGAGATCGTCGTCGAGGGGCTGAACAGCGCGCTCGACACCGCGCGTCCGGGACTCACCTGCGAGGACGTGGAAGCCACATGGCGCGAGGCGATTTCGCGCCACGGCATCATCAAGGAGTCGCGCATCGGCTATTCCACCGGCCTCAACTACCCGCCGGACTGGGGCGAGCACACCATGAGCCTGCGCCCCGGCGACCGCACCGAGCTGCAGACCAATATGACCTTTCACATGATCTGCGGTATCTGGGAGGCGGACTGGGGGATCGAGATTTCGGAGTGCTTTCGCATCACGGAAACCGGTGCGCAGCCTTTCTGCAACTTTCCGCGTCAGCTTTTCGTCAAGCCGTAACCGGATCGGACGGCGTTCATGCCTGACACCGCCCATCGTGCGAACGCCTATCCCCTGCCGATTCGCGAGGAGGTCCACGAGCTGGAAGCCTCGCGCATCGTCGAGGTCTGGGAGATGGGCTTCGCGATGGACGACGTCATCGGCCTGTGGGTGGGCGAAGGCGACCTGCCGACGCCGGACTTCATCTCCGGCGCGGCGGTTCGCGCGCTCCAGGAGGGACACACCTTCTACAGCCACAAGCGCGGCATCCCGAAGCTGCGCGAAGCCCTGAAGGCTTACACCGACGGCCTTTACGGGCTCGACCTGGATTATCAGCGCTTCTCCGTCACGGCCTCGGGCATGAACGGCCTGCTGGTCATCCTGCAGGCGGTGCTTTCGCGTGGCGACGAGGTGATCTGCGTCACGCCGGTCTGGCCCAACATCATGAAGGCCGCCCAGATTGCCGGCGGCCGCGTCGTGGAGGTTGGCCTGGACCCCCGGGAAGACGGCTCCTACCGGCTCGATCTGGACAAGCTCAGAGCGGCTGTTACCGACAAGACGCGGCTCATCTTCATCGCCTCGCCGTCGAACCCGACAGGCTGGATGATGGAGCGTGAGGAGCAGCAGGCGGTCCTCGAGCTTTGCCGCGAAAAAGGGGTCTGGCTGATTTCCGACGAAGTCTACAACCGCTTCGTCTACGACCGGCCGGTGGCGCCCTCTCTGCTGGAACTGGCGGACCCGGACGATCCGGTCTTCGTGCTGAATTCCTTCTCCAAGTCCTGGGCCATGACCGGATGGCGACTTGGCTGGGTGACGCATCCGCTGGCCTTCGCCGAGGTCTTCGACAAGCTGATCGAATTCAACACCAGCGGCACGCAGGCGTTCCTGCACCATGGCTGCATCGCCGCGCTCGAAGAGGGCGAGCCTTTCGTGCGCGAAATGGTCGAGCGGTGCCGGCGCGGGGGCGAGCTCGTCTATCAGCGCCTCGCCGGCCTGCCGCGGGTGACCGTCGCGCGGCCGCGCGCGTCGTTCTACTGCTTCTTCCGCGTCGAGGGGATGGACGACAGCCTGGCCTTCGCCAAGCGGGTGCTGCGCGAGACCGGTGTCGGACTGGCGCCGGGCTCGGCTTTCGGCGATGCCGGGGAAGGGCGGCTCAGGCTGTGCTTCGCCGCCTCTCAAGAGCGCCTGTCGCAGGCGATGGACCGCTTGGAGCCGGCCTTGAGTTGAACGCTTGCGCAGGCTCGCGCAGGCGGCTGCCCGTGCCGCCGTTGCCGCGGCCAATGTCGTGGTTGCGCCTCCTCCTCGCAAGAATGCGACAACCCCCTGAAATAGCTTCGTGAATCCATGCTTTCAGCGCATGGCACCCGCGTAAAAGCGGCATTGGCCAGCACGTGCAGAGGGCTCTATGTGCTGGCGTAGAAACTGGAGGAACTCTGTTCGGGGCCTCCGTCAGCACCCGCCTCCTATGTCTGCGCCAGTCCGTGCAAGGAGAAGAGCCATGGTCCGCACCGCCGTTCATTTTGTCGACGTCTCTATTCCTGGCCTCAGCGCCAGCGATTTGGCTGCCCGCGCAGCCGACGCAGTTCAGTCCGGCGTCCAGTCTTTCGCCGGCGGTCTTGCCGCCGCCCGGCGGGAGCACGACCTGCGCCGCGGCCTGCGCGGCCTGGACACCAACCAGCTTCGCGATCTGGGCCTGGACCGCCGGGCCTGCTGAGCGGCCCAACGACCGGCCGGTGCCGGCAGAGGCCGGAGCGATGAGCGCCTGAGGGACTGGAATCGAAGGGGCGGGGGCCTGCGGCGCCCGCCCCTTTTCCTTGCGCGGACGCTGGTGCAAGCTCGAGGGGCCGACGCCCGAGCCGCAATGCGAGGCAGGACCGACATGCAGGCCGAACAGCTACGCTCCTTCTCCGACTACAACGCATGGGCGACCGCCCGCGTCTACGACGCCGTGGCCGCCCTGCCGCCGGAGGAGAGGGCCAAGAAGCGCCAGGCGGCCTTCTTCGGCTCCATCGTCGGCACGCTCAATCATTTGCTGGTCGTCGACCGCATCTGGATGGGCCGCATCGAGGGCAAGCCGCCGGCGCGCATCGTGCTGGACGAAATCGTCAGCGAGCATCTGGGAGACCTGCGCGCGCTGCAGGAAGCGGAGGTCCGGCGCATCGCAGAGTTCTGCCAATCCCTGGAGGAGGCCGATCTCGGGCGGGTGGTGCACTACACCGGCGGCGGGCGCGATTTCGCCGATCCGTTGGGGCGGCTGCTGGCGCACCTCTTCAATCACCAGACTCATCACCGCGGCCAGATCCACGCGCTCATTCTCGAGGCCGGGGCCAAGCCGCCGCCGCTCGACTACCTGTACTACCTGCGCGCGGCCGGTTAGTCCGAGGGTTTGCGAAGCGCCACGAGATTGACGCTGATCAGCGCGTCCAGCGTCTCGCGCGCCTGTTCCAGCGTCTTCTGCGGGTCGTGGCCGCCGGCCGTGGCGAGATCGTCGGCGATGGCGCCGATGGAGCGCAGCCCGTCGATCCGCCCAATGATCGCCGGCGCCAGGCGCGGCAGCGGAAAACGGACGGGAAGGGCGCCGAAATCGGTTTGGATCGCACGGTCGCGGGCGATGGCCTGGGCCAGCTTCTCCGCCTCTGCCCCGCGGGTGACCGGTACGCTCCCGGCGTCATCGGTGGAAGCCACGGCCTGCGAGGCCCGATCCCGATGCGTGACGTAGACGATGTGTTTCTTGATGTTGCAGGCCAGGTCCTCGGCCAACTGCCAGCGTGCCGCCTGTGGCAGGGCCGCGGCGATACGCAGCAGCGCGGGATCGGAAAGGTAGGTCTCCGGCCGGTAGCGGGCGGGCTCGATGAAGCCTGTGACGGCGAAGCCCTCGCCCTCCACGACGTCGAGCAGTTCGCTGACCGTGAACGCCCGGTCCTGCGGGTGCAGGAAGAGATCGACCAGTTCCGCGTCGCTCCGCTTGTGGTCGCCCACGACCGGGTTGCGCTTCAGCCAGTTGCTCGCCGGCAGCGCGTCGAGCAGCCGGCGGGCCAGCGGTATCCGCTCGGCCAGCGGCAGGCCCTCGCCCATCAGGCGCAGCATCTCCTGCATTTGATAGACACCCGCGCGGCCGTAAGGCGCGTAGACCATGAGACCCATGCCGCCGCCGGGCGCGAGCACCTCGGTCAGTGCCCGGAAGCCAGCCGCGGGCTTGGCCAGGTGGTGCAGCACGCCGCAGCAGTCGATGTAATCGAACCGGCCGAGGTCCATTTGCGGCAGATCAAGCAGCGAGCCCGTATGAAAAGCGATGTTGGCAAGCCCGCGGGCTTGCGCCCGCGCTTCGGCGGTCTTGCGGGCGGCCTCGGAGATGTCGAGGTAGACGACCTCGCCACCGCGCCCGGCGTTGGCCAGTTGCTGCGCCAGCATGATGGTTCCGTCGCCGGTGCCGCCGCCGGCCACCAGCGCGCGAAAGGGCGCGGCGAAATCTCGTGTGCCGGCGAAGAGATAATGGTTCAACTCCGCCAGGTTGCTGGGCGATCCGGTCACCAGGCGCTTGCGCTCCTCGCGCGGATCGCGCGCCGGATAGGGATAGGCCTCGTACTGATCGCGGACGGCGTCGCTCATGGATGCTTTGTCTCGGATTGCGTCTTCAGGGCTCCAGGACGATCTTGCCGGTGCTGCGCCGCTCTTTCAGCAAGGCCATGGCGCGCGCCGCCTTTTCCAGAGACAGCCGTTCCGAGACCCGGGGCTGCAGCCGGTCGTCCTCGAACCATTTGAACAACTCGTCGAATTCCGCGCGAAGGCGTTTGGGCGCGTGCTTGCGGTTGGAGCCCCAGTAGACGCCGATCGCAGAGATGTTCTTTACCAGAAGCAGGTTCGCGGGAATCTGCGGCACCTTGCCGGACGCGAAGCCGATGATCAGGACCCGCCCGCCCCAGGCCGTGCAGCGCAGGGAGGCTTCGAAGAGATCGCCGCCGACAGGATCGAACACGACGTCCGCGCCGCGGCCGTCGGTCAGTTCACGCACGCTGTCTTTCAGCTCCGTATGTTTCGATCGCAGCCGATGATCCGCCCCGTGTGCCCCGGCAATCTCCAGCTTCTCGTCGCTGCTCGCCGTGGCGATCACCGTGGCGCCCATGGCCTTGCCAACTTCCACCGCGGCCAAGCCCACCCCGCCGGCCGAGCCATGCACCAGCAGCACCTCGTCCTGCTTCAAGCCGCCGTACCAGTTGAGCGCCCCGTGCGCGGTTCCGTAGGTGATGGGAAAGCCCGCGGCGATATGGAAGGCCATGCCTTTCGGCAGGCGAAAGACATCGTTTTCGCGCGCCAGCGCCAGTTCGGCGTATCCGCCCCAGTCGACGATGGC
>JAWVYK010000002.1:0-31540 GCA_033722755.1 Rhodovibrionaceae bacterium
CAAGACGCGGCCTGGGAGGAATGGTTCGCCCAACATCGGATTGAGCCAATTCGCGTGACATACGAAGAGCTCGCCTCCGACCATCGCAGCGCGCTGGCTAAGATCCTGTCGGGCCTTGGTATCGATCCGACAATCGCCAAGAACGTCGATTCCAGGACGGCCAAGATGGCGGATGACGAAAGCCGGCAATGGGCGGATCGATACCGCGCCAGCCGGCACGACCCGAAATCGTGACCGCCCCGGCCGGGCTCAGGGCGATCTGTCCTGGCAACACCGGCTGGCGGCGTCGAATGCCATGGATGCCCGGCAACCATGTACGGCGCTGGCCCGCGCGGTGGAAATGCAATAAAACGTCTCATGTCGGGCAACCTCTCAAATCAGCAGAAAGAGGTGCGCGCATTCAAATCGAGGGAGGACTCAAATGCTTTCGAGATGGAAGTTCTGTATCGCCGCGCTCAGTGGCCTGGTCATCGGATTTTCTGTTTCAAGCGCGCAGGCGCTGGATTCCCGTTACGAGGACAAGAACAACGACTTGGTCGCAGATACGCCGGACGATCCGGCCAAGCTGGTCGATCCCGATACATTGATTTTCGCCTATACGCCTGTGGAGGACCCTGCGGTCTACGCGGAAGTGTGGTCCGGTTTTCTCGATCACATGGAAGAGGTGACGGGCAAGAAGGTTCAGTTCTTCCCTGTGCAATCGAATGCTGCGCAGATCGAAGCGATGCGCGCCGGCCGGCTGCATGTGGCAGGCTTCAACACCGGTTCCAATCCGCTGGCCGTCAATTGCGCGGGCTTCGTGCCGTTTACGATGATGGCGCGCGCCGACGGCAGTTTTGGCTATGAGATGGAGATCATCACCCATCCGGGCAGCGGCATCGAGGAAGTCGGCGACGTTGCCGGCAAGACTGTCACCTTCACCTCGGAAACCTCGAACTCTGGGTTCAAGGCGCCCTCTGCCCTGCTCAAGGGCGAGTTCGGCCTCGTCGCAGGCGAAGATTTCGACACCCAGTTTTCCGGCAAGCACGACAATTCCATCCTGGGCGTCGCCAATAAGGACTACGCCGTTGCGTCCATCGCGAATTCGGTGCTGAAGCGGATGATTGCCCGCGACGTGGTGAAGGAAGACCAGATCATTACGATCTACAAGTCCCAGACCTTCCCGACCACCGGTTACGGGCACGTCTACAACCTGACGCCGGATCTGCAGGAGGACATCAAGAAGGCCTTCTTCACCTTCGAGTGGGAAGGATCGAAACTCGAGGAAGAGTTCAAGAAATCCGGTGAAGCCCAGTTCATCCCGATCACCTACAAGGAATACTGGGACGTCATCCGCAAGATCGATGCCGCCAACGACGTAAGCTACGACTGCGGTTGAGAGAACGCAGCGGCGTCAAGCCATGCTGAGACTGGAACAGCTCAGCAAACGCTATCGGACGGGCGACCTTGCCCTCGATGATGTTTCGCTGGAAGTGGCCGATGGGCAGGTCGTCGGGCTCATCGGCCCCTCCGGCGCGGGCAAGTCGACCCTGATCCGTTGCGTCAACCAGCTGGTGAAGCCCACGAGCGGCAGAATTTTCCTGAGGGACCTGGAACTGACCAGGCTCAGCGGGTCGCGCTTGCGCATGGCGCGACGGCGAATGGGGATGATCTTCCAGGAATATGCCCTCGTCGAACGCTTGACGGTGATGGAAAACGTGCTGTCGGGCCAACTCGGCTATGTCGGGTTTTTCCGAAGCCTGCTCCGGCGTTTCCCGCAAGCGGCAGTGAATCAAGCTTTCGATACGCTGGAGCGCGTCGGATTGGGCGATTACCCGGACAAACGCGCCGACGAGCTTTCGGGCGGTCAACGCCAACGCGTCGGGATCGCCCGCGCGCTTCTGCAGAACCCCGATATCCTGCTTGTTGACGAGCCGACCGCGAGCCTCGATCCAAAGACCTCGCGCCAGATCATGCGCCTGATTTGCGAGGTCTGTAAGGAGCGCAATCTCTCGGCGATCATCAATATTCACGATGTCATGCTGGCGCAGATGTTCGTCCAAAGAATCATCGGCCTGAAAGACGGGCGGGTTGTCTACGACGGTGAGCCGAACGCCCTCTCGCCGCAGGTGCTGACCGACATCTATGGCGAGGAAGACTGGACGCAGACGATCAAGCACGAGGACGAGTCCGAGCCCTCCAAAACGTCGTCGCGCCGCACCCCCGGCATCGACCCGGAGGAGCTGGAGGGCCTCGGCGGATGAGCGCGCCGGCGACCGCTTCCGGCGCGCGGCGGTGGCGACGGCCGCCGCTGATCGGCAATCCCTTCCTGCGCTACGGCCTCTATATCGGCGCCGTCATTTACCTCTTCCTGGCCATCGGCAGCGTCGAGGTGAACTGGCTGCGGGTTTACGAGGGACTGGACCGGGGCCTCCGCTTTGTCGGCGGCTTTCTGCAGCCGGATTTCACCTCGCGCTGGTCGGATATCCTGCGTGGCATCTCCGAGAGCCTGACGATGACGGTGACATCCACCGTGATCGGCATTCTGATTTCCGTTCCCATCGGCATTGGCGCGGCGCGCAATCTGGTTCCTGTGCCGGTCTATCTGATCTGCAGAAGCATCATCGCAATATCCCGCAGCTTTCAGGAGGTCATCATTGCGATCCTCTTCGTCGCAATGGTGGGCTTCGGCCCCCTGGCCGGCTTCCTCACACTGTCGTTTGCGACGATCGGCTTTCTTTCGAAGCTGCTGGCCGAGGATATCGAATCCATCAATCCGGAGCAGGCGGAAGCAATCCGCGCGACCGGCGCGTCGTGGCTCCAGCTGGTCAATTACGCGATTCAGCCCCAGGTGATGCCCCGCCTGATCGGCCTTTGCCTCTACCGGCTGGACATCAATTTTCGCGAATCGGCGGTGATCGGAATCGTCGGCGCCGGGGGAATCGGCGCCACGCTGAACACGGCGATCGACCGATACGAATACGATTCAGCCGCGGCGATCCTGATAGTCATCATCGCGATTGTCATGGCGGCTGAATATTCCTCAAGCTACGTGCGCAAGTGGGTGCAGTAATGCCCGTCACCTATCGCGACGACGTCAAGATCTGGCAGCGCCGCGCGCCGCGCACGAAACTGGCCATATGGGTGGGCTGGCTGGCACTGGTCGCGCTCTTCGTATTCTGCTGGGAGGTGATGACGAAGGATACGATATGGGCCTTCGTATGGGATGCGCCACGCCAGGCCGCCGATATCGGAAGCCGCATGATGCCGCCGCGCTGGTCCTATATCGACAGGCTCTGGCAGCCGCTGTGGGACACCATCAATATCGCCACCCTGGGAACGCTCCTGGCGATCGTCATGGCCGTGCCGGTTGCCTTCCTGGCGGCGCGCAACACGACACCCAGCACCGTTTTCATCCGGCCGGTCGCGCTGCTCATCATCGTATCCTCGCGCTCCATCAACTCGCTGATTTGGGCGCTGCTTCTGGTCACCGTGATCGGCCCCGGTATCCTGGCTGGCATCGTCGCCATAGGCCTGCGCTCCATTGGCTTCATCGCAAAACTGCTTTACGAGGCGATCGAGGAGATCGAGGAAAGCCAGGTAGAGGCGATCACCGCTACGGGGGCGACCCGCGGGCAGGTCATGATATACGGCATCGTCCCGCAAATCATGCCGGCGTTCGCCGGGATCACCGTATTCCGCTGGGACATCAATATCCGCGAATCGACGGTTCTGGGGCTTGTGGGCGCCGGCGGCATCGGCCTGCAGTTGCAAGCCTCGCTCAATACGCTCGCCTGGCCTCAGGTGACGGTCATATTCATCGCCATTCTCGCGACGGTGGTACTCAGCGAATGGGTATCCGCGAAGGTGCGCCACGCCATCATTTGAGCCGGCACCTCGATTCGACTGTCGCGAGAATTATCCTCAGGGCTTGCTTTCACGCGTTCGCAACCGCGTCGAGATCAGCTGATCGGCCTCCTCCAAAATGGGATAGGCGACCGAGGTGAGGTGACTGTTGATGCGCTTCAGGTCCCTCAGCACGTCGAGATGCAGCGAGCTGGTCTCTATCGATTCGGACTTTCCACGGCCCACGCGCGCGAAATGGCTCTCGCTCAGTTGGCGTTCCAGATCGCGGATCTCCTCTTTCTCCTTCAGCAACTGTCTCGCCAAATCCAGGTCGGAGGACATGAAGACATTGAGCGCGAGCCGCAGATTATTCGTTATGCGCCGGTGGAAACCAGCGAGTTCATCAAACCCTTCGCTAGAGAACGTGTACTTATTCTTGATCTTCTTCGATGCCAACTCCATCAGGTTGCGGTCGATGATGTCGCCAATGTGCTCGAGGTTCGTGGTGAAGTTCAGGATTTCTATGGCCCGCTTGCTTTCCGGGCTTTCCAGCTCCTCGCGCGTGAGCTTGGTCAAGTAGAGCTTGATGGCCTCGTGCAGCCGGTCCACGCCGTCGTCGCGCTCGGCGATGTCGCGCATGAGCTTGTCATCGTTGTTGCGGAAAACCTCTATCGTATCCTGCAACATCTGCTCGACCACATCGCCCATACGCAGCGTCTCGCGCGATGCTCCCGTTAGAGCGACAGTCGGCGTCTCGAGCGAACTGACATCCAGATATCGCGGCGCAATTTCGCCTTCGGCCGCAGCGGTCCGGGGCAATAGCTTCTGGCAGAGCTTCGCCACCTGTGGGACCAGGGGCAGGAAAATCGCCAAAAGCGCCAAATTGAAGGCCGTATGGAAATTCACCACCATGTGCGCGCTGCGCTCATCCAGCAGCGCCAGATACGGCTGCAGGTACGGGATAGCGCCGAGACACGCAAGACCGGCCAGCGTGCGCATTAAGAGGTTGCCGATCGGCACCCATCTTTCCGGTGGCGATGCGCCCATGGTCATGGCGACCGGCGCGATGGCGCCGCCGATGTTGGCGCCGACGACGAAAGTGAGCGCGAGGTGAACGCTGATGGCTTGCGTAGACGCAAGCGACATCACCAGCAGAACGGCTGCAAGGCTGGAGTGAGCCGCCCAAGTCAGCAGCGCGGCGACGATCACCGCCAGGAATGGCTCGTTGGTCATCGGCGCGAGGACGATGGCCATACTCTCGGTGTTCCTCAGCGGCGCCGATCCCTCGATGATCAGTCGGATCGACAGCAGCATCAGGCCCAAGCCAATCGAGATGCGCGCCAGATGACGCAGCCTCCGGCCGCCGGCCGCCAGGAAGGTGAAGACACCTGCCGCCAGCAAGATCGGGCTAAGCCAAGCGATATCCAAAGACAGGAACTGGGCGACCAGGGTGGTGCCGACGTCGGCGCCCAACATGACGGCCAGCGCCGCCGACGGCGCGATAAGGTCGCGACCGGCGAAGGATGCCGTGATCATTGCGGTGGCCGTGCTGCTCTGAAGCAGACATGCCGTTGCCAACCCGATGCCCGCGGCCGACAGCCTGCGGTGAGTGAAGCGTCCGATCCACTGCCTGAGTTCGGCGCCGAATGCCCGCGTGACACCCGTGCGCACCATGCGGGTGCCCCAAAGAAGAACGGCCACGCCGCCCAGCAATTCTATGATGATCTGTGTGCCCAAAACGCCGGCAGTCCAATACAGCTGAAGTGGTGAAAGACCCTAGCGTACATAGTCAGGGCCAACTCTGGATTGGAGCACGAATGGCGGCGTCTCGCCATTGGACCCACGGGAAAGTGTACGAAATGCATCGCCCGAATGGGCGGCGGACTTCGGCAGGCCGTGCGCCAGCCCGGCCGCGCGTCGCTCGAACCAGAGCACCCGAGAAGATTTGCAAGCAAAGGCCCATGCCTGCGTACGATCACTCGATTTCCCGGCCGATGCTTCCTGCGAGATGGGCAAGAGTCCCATACATCCTGTGAGCCGTTTGGCTGTCGCGTTTCTCCACGCGATTGGCAAATGCAGAAATTAAAATCTTTAGCATTGGAAACATTGAATGGATTTTGGTTTGCTGTCCGATGGCCCCGGCTGTAGCGCGGTTGGTATCCCCGTGCGGGCCTTGATTGGTCGACCCTCCTCCCATCTGGGAGCACACAAACAGTCAGAGCCCATTCCATGGCAAACAGCGACGCCGTATACGACGCCCCGGACCGTTCTGCGGAACTTGCAGGGCTCGTCGACCTGGAACGCTACCCCCTCTTCGACCTTGCGAGTGACAAAGGCGCCGCGCTCCTGTCGCGGTGCCGAAGGCAGCTCGAGGAGGAGGGCGCTTGCGTTCTGCCCGGGTTCCTGCTGCCGGAGGCTGTTGCTCTGGCGCGGGCGGAATTGGAGCCACGCATCTCCGAAGCGTACTACTGCGAGAAGCAGCACAATCCCTATCTCGATGAGGACGATCCCAACTATCCGCAGGACCATCCGCGCAACCGCCCGCAGGTCAGCGACCTCGGGGCGCTGGCCGACGACCAGATCGCCGATGGAACCGTGCTGCGCCGGTTGTACCTGTCACCTGAGGTGCAAGCCTTCGTCGCCGCTCTTCTCGGCGTCGCCGCGCTTTATCCCTACGAGGACCCCCTGGGCTCGCTGAACCTCAATGTATTTCAGCCGGGCCAGCAGCTTGGCTGGCACTACGACAATGCCGACTGGGCGCTGACCCTGATGCTGCAGCAAGCCGAGGCCGGCGGCGTCTACGAATACGTGCCCTGGGTGCGCAGCGACACGGACGAGAACTATGACCGCGTGGCAAAAATTCTCGACGGAACGGACGATGCCGTGCGGCGCCTTTCCATGGCTGCGGGGGCGCTTGTCTTGTTTCGCGGCCGGAAGTCGATCCACCGGGTCACGCCTGTCGAGGGCAACCGCCCGCGCCTGATTGCAGTGTTGAGCTACGACACCCAGCCCGGCGTCATGCTCACCGATTATAACCGGCGCCTCTTCTACGGCCGGGCCAACTGATCAGCTATCCGCACCTAGAGGCGGATAAGCGCTCTAGGACGAATAGAGAGTCTAGAGACGGCAGCGCGCGCGAAGCCGGTTTCCGGCAAGGACGCGTTTCCTGCTTGGTAGCGGGCCGACCGGCCGATCACAGGGAGAAGAGCTTATGAGCGAGAAAAAAGAACATCCGTATATACCGAGGCTGAAGCAACAGTTCGCGCAAGGCCGTTGCAGCCGTCGCGAATTCATTCGCACGGCCACGCTGCTTGGCGTCTCCGCGGGTGCGGCCTACAGCTTTGCGGGCAAGGTCACGGGCCAGCATTTCGCTGCGCCGGCCGCTGCGGCCATGCCAGAGGGCGGTACGCTGCGCATCGGCATGCGCGTACTGGAGCTGACGCATCCGCACACCTACAGCTGGTTCGAGAGCAACGTGACCCGACAGGTGTGCCAATACGTGACGCGCACCGGCCACGACAACATCACGCGGCCGCTCCTCGCCTCAGGCTGGGACGTCAGCGACGACCTGATGACATGGACCTTCCACCTGCGCAAAGGCGTCAAGTGGCACAACGGCCGCGACTTCGTGGCGGACGATGTGATCTGGAACCTCAAGCATGCACTCGATCCTGAAACCGGCTCATCGATGATCGGACTGGTGTCCGGCTACCTGCTGAAAGAAATCGACAAGGACGGCGAGAAGACCACCGAGCTTTGGGATGCAAACGCGATCGAAAAGGTGGATGACCATACTGTCCGCCTGAACTGCAAAGCTCCGCAGCTCGCGGTGCCCGAGCATCTCTACCACTATCCCATGCACATCCTCGATCCCGAGGAGGATGGGGTGTTCGTTGCCGGCTCGAATGGCACCGGCCCGTTTACGCTGACCGACTACAGCGTGGGCGAGAAGGCGACGCTCGAGGCCAACAAGAACTACTGGGGAGAGGGTCCCTATCTTGACCGCCTGGAGTTTCTCGATCTGGGAGACGACGTGTCCGCCAGCCTCGCCGCGCTTCGTTCGAAGCAGGTGCACGGTCTCTACGAGGGAGAGGTGTCCATTATCGAAGGCCTCAAAGCGATCAAGGATGTGAAGTTCTACGAGACCATTACCGCGCAAACAGCCGTCGCGCGGACCAAGGTCACGGAGAAGCCGTTCGACGATGCGCGGGTCCGCAAGGCCATGCGGCTGGCGACCAATCCGGCCGCTGTACTGCAACTGGCCGCGCGCGGCCTGGGCATTGCCGCGGAACACCACCACGTCTGCCCGATCCATCCGGAGTACGCCGAACTGCCGCGCATGGAGCGCGACGTGGGCGCCGCACGGGCATTGTTGGCCGAAGCCGGATATCCGGATGGCATCGACCTGGAGATCGCCGCCAACGCCGACCAGACCTGGGAGGTCGACGCCGTCCAGACCATGGTCGAGCAATGGAAAGAGGCGGGGATTCGCGTGAAGATCAACGTCATGCCGGGCTCCCAGTACTGGGAGGTGTGGGACAAGGTGCCCTTCGGCATGACGAGTTGGACGCACCGTCCTCTGGGCATCATGGTGCTGGCGCTGGCCTATCGGAGCGGCGTTTCCTGGAACGAATCGAATTATTCCAACACGCGCTTCGATGCCCTGCTCAGCGAGGCCGAGACCCTCGTAGACGTCGAGGAGCGTCGCAAGGTCATGGCCGAGATAGAGAAGCTGATGCAAGAGGACGGACCGATCGTGCAGCCGGTCTGGCGTTCGGTTTTCACCGCCTACGACAAGCGTGTGAAAGGCTTCGAGATGCATCCCACGAGCTATATTTTCGGGGAGCAGCTCGCGATCGAGAGTTGAGTCTGGATACACTTCGGCGCAACGAGGGGACGCGCGCCACCAGCGCGCGTCTCTCTCGGATCTCACGGGCTCCGATCTCGCGGGCTACGATCCCGCGAGGCGCAGGAGTTACACCTGCTGTTCGGCTCTACGCCTTGGTCGGCTTCACGAAGGGCAATTCCACGACCTCGGCCCACAAGTCGCCCAAGGGAGAAGCAACGCTCAAGGCCGTTCCGGGATGCGTATGCTCGATCCGCAGCATGGCGAACCCGATGTTTTTCTCCAGCCGCGGCGAATAGAGCGCAATCGTCGCCTCGCCGATGCTCTGGCCGTCCTTGGATACGGCCCAACGCTCCTGGAAAGTTCCTTGCGGCAAGGCGTCCCCGCCGAGTTCGATGCCGACGATGCGGCGCTTTGGGCCCTCTTCGCGGATCCGCAGCAAGGCCTCGCGGCCTATGAAATCACATCCGCTGTCGAGGTCGAGCATCCGTTCCATACCCGCCTCGAACGGGTTGGTATCGAGATCGATATCGGCGCGATACCCAAGGATGCCGGCTTCGACACGGCGGATATCGGACGGACCGGTGACGACCAGCCCGAGCGGCCTGCCCGCATCCAGTATGCGCTGCCACAGGTCACCGGCGTAGCGGCTGTCGCGCAGGAACACTTCGTAGCCGAACTCACCGCTCCATCCGGTGCGCGTAACGACAACCGGGATATCCGCCAGACGGGTTTCCGCCAGAGCGTAGTACGGCAAAGCAGCCACTGCCGGCCCGAATAACGCGTCCACCACGCCTTTCGACTTTGGCCCTTGTATTTGCAGGGGACTGACATCGGGCTCGCTGATCTCTATCTCCATCCCGGCATGAACCGCGACGCCCTTGGCCCAGAGCAGGAGATCGCTGTCGGAGCAAGACAGCCAGAACCGATCCTCGGCAAGCCGCAGCATCACCGGGTCGTTGACGATCCCGCCCTCGGGCGACGTCACGATGAGATAGCGGCACTTGCCCGGGGCAACGGACCCTATGTTTCGGGGCGTCAGATAATCCACGAAGGCCGCTGCGTCGCGGCCGCGGATTTCCACCTGTCTTTCGGTGCCCACGTCCCACAGCGTCACGCCTTCGACAAGGTGCCAGTATTCTTCGACCGGATCGCCATAGGCGCTGGGTTGGTACATATGATTGGCGACCGCCCAGCTCTTGCATCCCGCGCGGCGGGTGCACTCGAAAAATGGCGACCGACGCGTCCAATAGTTCAGTTCAGCGACCAAATCTGAATGATCCGAATGGGCCCAGTTGTATGGGTGCGGTTGTAAGAGCATTTTGCCAAGGTCCTGGCGACCCGCCCTTGGCTTAGATCGGCGACCACGCCGGACGTCACAAAGTTTTGTCCCTGCTGCCCTGCAAAAGGCGTAGGCAATGTCCGGCGTCGCCTGGAAGCCGATACTTGGAGAAAGCCCGAGGCATTGCCGCAAGCGGCCAGCAGATGATGGGCGTTCATGAGGCGCCGGTCCGGCCCTCGGGCAGATACCGTGCCCGAAGGTGCGCCTTGAAGACCTCGGGGTCGAGCGGCTTGCCGGTAGCACGGACCAGCAGCTCCTCGCTCGACCAGCGCGAGCCTTGGGAGTGCACATTCTTCCGCAGCCAGGCCATGAGCGGCGAAAAGTCGCCGCGGGACAGCGCTTCCGGTATTTCCGGCGCCTGCACAGCCGCCGCCTCGTAAAGCTGCGCGGCAGTCATGGCGCCCAGCGTGTAGGTCGGGAAATAGCCCCAGGCGCCGTCGAACCAGTGGATGTCCTGCAGGCAGCCGAGCCGGTCGTCCGGCGGGCGAAGTCCCAGGAGTTCCTCCAGCCCGTCGTTCCATGCGCCCGGCAGGTCGGCGATTTCCATCTCGCCGGCGATCATCGCCTTTTCCAGGCGGTAGCGCAGGATGACGTGGGCGGGATAGGTCACCTCGTCGGCGTCGACGCGGATGAACCCGGGCTCCACGCGCGAGTAGAGCCGGCGCAGGTTGTCCGCCTGCCAGGCAGCGCCCTCGCCGCCGAAGGCCTCGCGCATCACCGGCGCGGCGAAGGCGAAGAAGGCCGCGCTGCGTCCGGCTTGCATCTCCACCATCAGCGACTGGCTCTCGTGCGTCGCCATGCCCCTGGCTTCGCCCACGGGCTGCCGCCGCCACTCCGCCGGCAGGCCGCGCTCGTACATGGCGTGGCCGGTTTCGTGCAGCACGCCCATCATGCCGGTCAGAAAGTCCGCCTCGTCATAGCGCGTTGTGATGCGGGTGTCCTCCGGCACGCCGCCGGAGAAAGGATGCACAGAAGTATCCAGCCGGCCGTGCTCGAAATCGAAGCCGACGGCGGCCATCAGGCGGCGGGCCAGCACGTCCTGGCGGGCCTGCGGGAACGGACCCTCGGGCTTCAGCGGCGCCGGCTGCCGGGCCTGCGCGTCGAGCACCTCGTCCAGAAAGCCCGGCAGGAAGGTGGCAAGGTCGGCGAAAATCTGGTCGATGCGCTGGGATCGGCCGTCGGGCTCATAGAGGTCCAGCAGCGCATCGTAGGGAGAGCGTCCCATGGCCGCGGCCTTGGCCGCCGCCTCCTCGCGCACCAGCCGCAGAACCTCGGCCAGCAGGTCGCGCACCTTCGCGAAATCCGCTTCCGCCCGGGCCTCTCGCCAGACGACCTCGCAGCGCTTGGTCGCACGCGCCTGCGCCTCCACCAGGTCGGCCGGCACGGCGGCCGCGTGCAGCCACTGACGGCGCATCTCGCGCAGGTTGGCGCGCTGCCACTCGCCCAAAGCCTCCGCCATCTCCTCGGCGGCGTCCAGAAGCTCCGGCACATCGGCGGCGGTCAGCATGTCGTGCGTCACCACCTCCAGCGCGGCCAGCTGCTCGGTCCGCGCCTCCGCGCCGCCCCGCGGCATCATGGTGGACATGTCCCAGTGCAGCATGCCCGCAGCTTCGCGCAGCGCGTTCAGCCGGCGAAACCGGATTTCCAGCGTCTCATAGGCCTCGCGGCTCATGTCTCTCTGTTCTCCGCTTGCCCCTCGCCGTCCCGCGTCCGCCGGAAGCTGAAGGCCAGCCAGACGCCAAGAAGGCCCAACGCCAGCGCATACCATGTCATCGCATACTGCAGATGCTGGTTGCGCAAGCGCACCTGGCTTTGCCCGCCGATGGGAAAGCGTCCTGGATGCTGGTTTGCCGCCGCGACGACGTAGAAATCCGTCAGCGCGTCCTCGAGACCCTTGGCTTGCGCCATTTCCGGCAGATCCATGTAGAGCCAGACGCCTTGCTCTGGCTGATTGTCCGGGCGGAACCAGTCGCTGCCGCGCCAGCCGCCCAGGCGCACCAGGCCATCGACGCTCACCTCGCCCTCGACAATGGAGTCCGGACGGCTTTCCGGGTCCTTGTTATCCGGCGGCGTCCATCCCCGGTTCACCAGCACCACCGGGCCGTCCGCCACATCCAGCGGCGTGACGACATGAAAGCCAATGCGTCCCTCGTAGGTCTTGGAGGAAAGATAGAGAGTCCGGTCATGCAGATAGCGTCCGGTCAGCCGCATGCGGCGGAATTCCGCGGCATCCGGATTCGCGGCGGCGGCATCGAGAGCAACCGGCGGCGCCTCGCTGCGCGCCTGCAGGCGGCTAATAAGCTCTTCCTTCCACTCCCGACGCTCGAGCTGCCAGGTGCCAAGGCCAACGAGCACCAGAATTCCGGCGGCCGCCAGCACGCTCGGCCACAGCGTGGGTCGGAACCGCCGGCCGCCTGCGCCGAAGACCGGACCTTCGGGCGCGCTCATCGGCGGGGGTCCCTCCGTCGCGCGGACCCAGAGCGGTTACTTCTCATCGTATTCGACGGTGCCGCTGTCGCTGGCCCGGTGGCGGAACTGCAGGGCGATCATCACGCCCTTCATGGGCCGAAGCAGCGCCAGAGATCCGCCGAGGATGACCAGCGACCAGACAAGCGCGTGCAGCCAGAGGGGCAGCGAGAACCAGGATTCCACCAGCAGCGCCACGGGCACGACGAGAAAGCCCATGATGAAGATGATGAAGACGGCCGGACCGTCGCCGCTGTCCGCCTTCTTGAGATCGAGCCCGCAATGCGAGCACCGGTCCGCCACCTGAAGGAAGCCGGAGAACAGAGGCCCTTGCCCGCACCGTGGGCAGCGGGCGGCAAGCCCGACCGACCAGGCAGAGCGGCGCGGGTAATAAGTTTCGTCGGTTTCTTCGCTCACGCCTCGGCCTTGCGGCAGGGGCTCCCCGCGGGCTCGCCCGGCGTCAGGAACCCCACCAGTAGATGCAGGTGAAGAGGAACAGCCACACCACGTCGACGAAGTGCCAGTACCAGGCCGCCGCCTCGAAGCCGAAATGATGGTCCGGCGTGAAGTGGCCCAGGCAGGAGCGCAGCAGGCACACCGCCAGGAAGATGGTTCCGATGATCACGTGGAAGCCGTGGAAGCCCGTGGCCATGAAGAACGTCGAGGGATAGATGCCCTCGCGGAAGCCGAAGGCCGCGTGGCTGTATTCGAATGCCTGCAACGAAGTGAAGGCAATTCCCAGAATGACCGTCAGGGCCAGGCCGCGAATCAGATTGGTGCGGTCGCCCTGGCGCAGCGCGTGGTGCGCCCATGTCACCGTGCAGCCCGAAAGCAGCAGCACCAGCGTGTTCAGGAAAGGCAGCTCGAAGGGGTGGAACGGCTGGATGCCTTCCGGCGGCCAAACACCGCCCGTCGCCTCGCGCCGGGCCACGAGTTCCTCCGAGGCGGTGAAAAGCGCGGCGTCGAAATAGGCCCAGAAGAACGCCGCGAAGAACATGACCTCCGAGGCGATGAACAGCACCATGCCGTAGCGCAGGCCAAGCTGCACGACCGGCGTATGCTGTTTCTCCACCTCCGCCTCGTGCACCACGTCGCGCCACCACAGAACCATGGTGGCCAGCACGAGAATCAGCCCGACGGGTATCAGCCAGGCGGTGACATCGTGCATGTAGAGAACGCCGCCCACGGCCAGTAGGCCAGCAGCTATCGCGCCGACCAGCGGCCACGGGCTTGGTTCGACCAGGTGGTAGGGATGCTTCTTTTCGTCTGCGTGGGCCTCGGCCATGGTTTTCGTCCCTCTCTTACGAACCCCGCCTTCCGCGGTTCTCTGCCGCGTCCGGGCCGGCGGCGAACTCCGCCGTCAATTTATCGAATGCCGCGCGTCCTCGCCAGCCGCGCGGCGGTTCTCGCTGGTTATCTTTGCATCTTCGCCCGGCTGCTCCTGCAGATCGTCCAGGTCCCGGAAAAAGGTATAGGACAGCGTGATGGTCTCGACGTCGGCCAGCGCCGGGTCTTCCAGGATTGCCGGGTCGACGAAGAAGGAAACGCCCATCTCGGCTTGTTGGCCGGGCTCCAGGCGCTGCTCGTCGAAGCAGAAGCACTGGGTCTTGTTGAAATACTGCCCGGCCTTGGCCGGCGTCACATTGAAGACGGCCGTCCCGGTGGTCGGCCGGGCGGCCAGGTTGCGGGCTATATAGAAGGCCAGGCCCTGCTCGCCCGCCTTCACCTGCACGGCCCGCTGCTCGGGCGCGAAGTCCCATGGCAGCTTCGGGTTGACGTCGGCGTTGAAGCGCACGGTGAAGACGCGCTCGCCCGTCTCGCCGGGAACGACGCTGGCCTCCTGCGTTGTGCCGCCGAAGCCGGTCACCCGGCAGAACAGATCGTAGAGCGGCACCGCGGCGAACGACAGGCCCACCATGCCCACGACGACGCCCACGAGCGTGAGCGCGATGGCGGCATTGTTTCGCTTCGTCCCTTCGGGCATCGGCCTCATCCCATCCGCACGATGGTGATCAGATAGACCAGCACGCAAAACGCGACCAGCGCGGCCAGAAGCGCCAGGTTCTTGCTGCGCCGGCGCCTGTGAATCTCGCGATCCTCATTCCTCCTGTCCTCCCTCTCACTGGCCATGGCCCGCGCCCTAGCCCCACATGCCGGCAAGGCCCGGCGCGCGGTCGACGATGAGCAGAGCGAACAGCAGGAAGAGATAGAGGATCGAAAATGCGAACATGCGCCTGGCCGCGGCATAGCGCATGCGCTCGGCCTCGCGCTCGCGCAGCACATTGACGGCGCACAGCACGAAGAGCCCGCCCAGCACGGCGGCGGCCACGCCATAGACCGCGCCGGCCACGCCGAGGAAAGCCGGCGCCACTCCGATCGGCCAGAGCAGCAGCGTGTAGATCAGCATCTGTCGCTTGGTTTCCGCATGGCCCGCAACGACAGGCAGCATCGGCACGCCGGCCTTCTCGTAGTCGCCGGTGCGGTAGAGCGCAAGCGCCCAGAAATGCGGCGGCGTCCACATGAAGATGACCGCGAAAAGCACGATGGATTCCAGGCCGACCCCGCCGGTGGCCGCGGCCCAGCCGATCATCGGCGGGAATGCGCCGGCCGCGCCGCCGATGACGATGTTCTGCGGCGTGCGGCGCTTCAGCCACAGGGTGTAGACAAAGACGTAAAAGGCGTTAGCGATGCCGAGCAGCGCCGCGGCCGTCCAGTTGACGGCCAGGCCCATGACCATGACGGCGAAGAGACTGAGCGCCACGCCGAAGGACAGCGCCTCGGCGGGCTCGACCCGGCCGGCCGGCAGTGGGCGGCCCCGCGTGCGCGTCATCACCGCGTCGATGTCGCGGTCGTACCACATGTTGATGGCGCCCGCCGCGCCTGCGGCAACGGCGATACAGAGCACGGCCACGGCGCCGAGGAAGGGGTGCAGGTCTCCCGGCGCAACGTAGAGGCCCGCGAAGCCGGTGAACACGACGAGCGACATGACCCGCGGCTTCAAGAGCGCCACGAAATCGCGAACGTGCCCGCCCGCCGCGCCGGTCAGGACCGCGCGCTGCTCCGCGCTGTGGGATACGGCGTAATCGATCGAGGTGTCGCTCACTGCTGCTCAGGTCCGCTGTTCACTGCGTTCTTCGTACTCTGGCTGCCGCCACTGTGGTCTTTCCCAGCCGGGAAAGCGCAAGGGGGCCGCGGCTCTATCGCCGCCAACCCCCGCGCCGCACGGACAGAGCCGGACGCGCCTACTTGATGCGCGGCAGCTCCTCGAAGGCGTGGAACGGCGGCGGCGAGGACACCGTCCACTCAAGCGTCGTCGCTCCCTCGCCCCAGTAGTTCTCGCCCACCTTGCGGCCGGCCCGCAGGGTGTAGATCGCCAGCCCGAGGAAAAACACCGTCGAGGCAATGGAGATGTAGGCGCCGATGGAGGAGACGAGATTCCAGCCGGCGAAAGCGTCCGGATAGTCGATATAGCGCCGCGGCATACCGGCCAGGCCCAGGAAGTGCTGCGGGAAGAACACCAGGTTCACGCCCACGAAGGTCGTCCAAAAGTGCACCCTCCCGGCCCACTCCGGATACTGCCGGCCCGACATCTTGCCGATCCAGTAGTAGAAGGCGTCGAAGATGGCAAAGACAGCGCCCAGGCTCAGCACATAGTGTAAGTGCGCCACCACGTAGTAGGTGTCGTGCAGCGCGGCATCCATGCCGGCGTTCGCCAACACAACGCCGGTGACGCCGCCCACCGTGAACAGAAAGATGAAGCCCACGGCCCAAAGCATCGGCGTATCCAAGCGGATCGAGCCGCCCCACATCGTCGCGATCCAGGAGAAGATCTTAACGCCCGTCGGCACCGCGATGATCATCGTGGCGGCCGTGAAGTACGCCTTGGTGTCGACGTCCATGCCGACGGTGTACATGTGGTGCGCCCAGACGATGAAGCCGACGAAGCCGATGGCGACCATGGCGTAGGCCATGCCGAGGTAGCCGAACACGGGCTTGCGGCTGAAGGTGGAGACGATGTGGCTGATGATCCCGAAGGCCGGCAGAATCATGATGTAGACCTCGGGATGGCCGAAGAACCAGAACAGGTGCTGGAACAGCAGCGGGTCGCCGCCGCCGGCCGGGTCGAAGAAGGTGGTGCCGAAGTTGCGGTCGGTCAGCAGCATGGTGATGGCGCCGCCCAGCACCGGCAGCGCCAGGACCAGCAGAAAGGCGGTCACCAGAATCGACCAGACGAACAGCGGCATCTTGTGCAGGGTCATACCCGGCGCGCGCATGTTCAAAATCGTGGTGATGAAGTTGATGGCGCCCAGGATCGACGACGCACCGGCCAAGTGGAGCGCAAAGATCGCCATGTCGACCGCCGGCCCCGGATGGCCGAGCGCCGACGACAGCGGTGGATAGATCGTCCACCCCGTTCCGGCGCCGCCGCCCACCACCGCCGAGCCCAGCAGCAGCAGGAAGGAGGGCACCAGCAGCCAGAAGGAGATGTTGTTCATCCGCGGGAAAGCCATGTCCGGCGCGCCGATCATCAACGGCACGAACCAGTTGCCGAAACCGCCGATGAGCGCCGGCATGACCATGAAGAAGATCATGATGAGGCCGTGGGCGGTGATGATGACGTTCCAGATGTGGCCGTCGGAGACGAACTGTACGCCCGGGCTCTGCAGCTCCAGACGCATCACCAGCGACATATAAGCGCCGATGATGCCTGCGATCACCGCGAAGATGAGGTAGAGCGTGCCGATGTCCTTGTGGTTGGTCGACAGGAACCAGCGCGTGAAGAAGCCGGGCTTGTGGTCGTGATGCTCGTGCGCGTCACCGTGCCCCTTGGCTTCGCTCTTGGAACCTTGTGCCATGGCCTTACGTCGTCCTCTTGCTCAGGGTCTTGTGGCCGGCGCCCGCGTCAAGGCAGGCGCCGGTGATCCGCTTACTCAGTCTTGGCTATCGGCTTCGGCGATCTGCCGGTCGTCCGCAACCGGGCTCTTGGGCATCGTGGAGGCGTATTCCTCCTTCGCACCTTCGACCCACTTCTCGAACTCGTCCTTCGGCAGGACCTGCACCTCGATGGGCATATCCGCGTGGCCCGTCCCGCAGATCTCCGAGCATTGTCCGTAGTAAGTGCCGGGCTCGTCGACGCGCACCCAGGTCTCGTTCAGCCGGCCGGGCACCGCGTCGGTCTTGATCCCGAAAGCCGGCATCGCGAAGGAATGCAGGACGTCGCTGGCGGTCACCAGAATCCGCACCGTCGTGTCCTCCGGGATCACCAACGCGGTATCGGCCGAAAGCTGGCGAAGGTCTCCTTCCTCGAGCTGGTCGGCCGGAATCATGAAGGAATCGAACTGGAAGCCGCCATGGTCGGGGTATTCATAGCTCCAATACCACTGCCGCCCGATGGCTTTCACCGTCATGTCGGAATCCGGGATGCGGTCCATGAAGTAAAGCAGCTTGAACGACGGAATCGCGATGACCACCAGGATGATCACCGGCACGACGGTCCAAAGCACCTCGAGCACGGTGTTGTGCGATGTTTTCGAGGGCTCCGGATTGCGCTTCTCCGAGAAGCGGTAGAATACGTAGACCAGCAGCGCCAGCACGAAGATGGTGATGCCTGTAATGATCACCAGCAACAGGTTGTGGAAGTCCTGCAGCTCGGCCATCACCGGCGAGGCCGCCGGCTGCATGCCGATCTGCCAGTCTTCCGGCTTGGCGGCGAGGGCACTTCCGCCGGTCGTAACCGCCGCTGCTAGAGACATGCTCAAGAACGTGGCAAGGCGTTTCATCACCGCTCTCTCTTCCTAGTTCCCGCGCCGCGCCCGAGGCGGCGCCTGTCAGTCCCGCGTGCGTCCGTCGCTCTATCCTTCTATCCTTGCACGGCCGCGGCCGCCGGGGAAACTATACCAGTTACAAGGCCCTCACAAGGCTGGAGCCGGCCCGCCGGAAGCCGCGCGGCGAAGTCCCCGCCGTTCGCGCCTGCGCTTGGCAACCGGACGGATGGCTTAACAAGACTATAGCGACGCACCCGTGACTTGGCGTCCCCTTCGCGACGTTATGTCGCAATTCTCTAATGCTTTGAATAATAGAGTTTTTTCAAGGCGTTCAGAAGCGCCGGCGGTCACCTAGGTCTGCGTATCCGCCGCCGCGCACTTGGCTTCCTGACGGGCCACCATGCGCCGAACGCGCCGCACGATGATCCACGCCAGGCCGATCACCACGGGCACCGACAGGCCCGTGGTTATGTTGACGCCGATGGGCACCCCGGCGTCCTCCAGCGCTTTGGCCAGATAGGCCACGAGGCCGACCACGTAGTATGAGATGGCGGCGATGGAGAGCCCCTCGACTGTCTCCTGCAGACGCAGCTGCAGGCTGGCGCGGCGGTCCATGGACTGCAGCAGGCTTCGGTTCTGCTCCTCCACCTGGATGTCGACGCGCGTGCGCAGCAACTGACCGGCGCGGGTGATGCGCTTGGACAGCGTGTCCAAGCGCCCGGCGACGGATTCGCAGGTGCGGATAGCCGGCGTCAGCCGGCGCTCCATGAACTCGCCGAACTCCTGATAGCCCTCCAGGCGGGATTCGCGCAGTTCCTTCAGACGGCGCACGACCAGCTCGTAGTAGGCCCCGGCCGCGCCGAAACGGTAGGTGGTCTCGGCGGCGATCTGCTCGGTCTCCGCGGCCAGCCGGGTCAGGCTTTCCAGCAGCTTGCGCTCGTCCTCCAGCGCTTTCAGCTCGCGCATTTCCCCGGTCAACTCGGTTAGCGTGCGCCCGATGCGTGAAATGTCGCGGCTGTAATCTTTGGCGAGCGGAAAGGCCAGCAGCGCGAACGTGCGGTAGGTCTCGATCTCCAGAAGTCGCTGGATCAGGCGACCGGCCTGGCGCGCATGCAGATTCCGGTCGTGCACGAGCAGGCGTCCGAAGCCGTCCTCGTTCACCCAGAAATCCATGAAGGCGAGTGCCGCGCCCCCGGCCACCTCGGCCCCGGCGAACGATTCCGGTGCAAACAACTGGGAGATCTCTTCCGGCGAGCGCTCCGGCTTGTCGGCGCTGTCCACCTCGACGTGGATGCCCACCATGAACTCGCCGGGCAGGCCTTCCAGCCAGTCGCGGGGCACCCGCTCGATCACCGTGTCGGTGAAGGGTTCATCGGGAACCGCTTCGTGGCAGTAGAAGGTGAAGGTCGAGAACTCGGTGTGCCGCTCCCATTTCAGCCGGAAATCTCCCAGGTCCACGGCATAGGCATTGGCGTTTTCTTCCGGCGGCTGCGCGCCAAGACGCCGGCAGAGCGCCGCCACCTCCTCGCGGTCCTTGTCGCCCGCCTCCTCGCCTGAGTAGAGCGCGATATGCGTGGCGCGCTCGGGCGCGGAAAGTGGGGCGTAGGGCCGTGCGTGCACCTCGAGGGCGAGCTGGCGGCGCTGATCGTGTTCGCGGAAAGGATGCTGCGTCATGAAGAACCGAGGTCCTCAAATCTCCTGCGTGGAAAGCAGGCGGGCGCGTGGATCCGGCCCGTGGCCGGCGACAGGGCAAGGAAAGATTCGGCCGCAACGCACGCCTGGCGAAGGCGGCCTTTCCTCCCATATTAATGGGGCCGGCAGGCGACCCGGCATGGAAAGGCCGATAGCATGCACCGCGCGGCTTGACCAGTCATCTTCGCCTGTCATCCTTGGCCCGGCATCGGGCCAACCGCGCACGACGCAACATCAGGATTGGGCTGCCTCATGAGCGATCTCGCCGCCACCGACGACCTCTTTTTCACGCGCGCCGGCCTGGAGCGCGCGCGCCTCGAAGGCATTGTCGACGACGCCCTGAAGGGCGCCGACGACGGGGAGCTTTTCCTCGAATACCGGCAGTCGGAGGCGCTGAGCTTCGACGACGGCCGCCTCAAGAGCGCATCCTTCGACACCATGCAGGGCTTCGGCCTGCGCTCCATCGCCGGCGAGGCTGCGGGCTACGCGCACGCCAGCGAGCTGTCCGAGGACGCCATCCGCCGGGCGGCGGCCACGGTGCAGGCGGTGCACAGCGGCCACGGCGGCCAGGTCGCAGAGGCCCCGGCGGGCACCAATCGGTTGCTCTACACCGACGACAACCCGTTGGGCGGCGTCGCTTTCGAGACGAAGGTAAAGCTGTTGTCCGAGATCGACGCCTATGCGCGGGCCAAGGACAGCCGCGTGCGCCAGGTCTCCGCCTCGCTCTCCGGCGAGTGGCAGGCGGTGCAGATTATGCGCCCGGGCGGCCGGCGCATGGCGGACATCCGGCCCCTGGTGCGGCTCAATATCTCCATCGTCGTGGGCGAAGGCGATCGCATGGAAAGCGGCAACCACGGCACCGGCGGGCGCATCTCCTACGACACCCTGATCGACCCCGACAACTGGCGCGCGGGCGTCGACGAGGCGCTGCGCCAGGCGCTGGTCAACCTCGGCTCCATCGACGCGCCGGCGGGGACCATGCCCGTCGTCCTCGGCCCCGGATGGCCGGGCGTGCTGCTGCACGAGGCGGTGGGTCACGGCCTGGAAGGGGACTTCAACCGCAAGAAGACCAGCGCCTTTGCCGGGCTCATGGGCGAGCGCGTGGCCGCGCCCGGCGTGACCGTCGTGGACGACGGCACCATTGACGACCGGCGCGGATCGCTCACCATCGACGACGAGGGCACGCCCTCCGAGCGCACGGTGCTGATCGAGGACGGGCGGCTGGTCGGCTACATGCAGGACCGGCAGAACGCACGCCTCATGGGCATGGCGCCGACCGGCAACGGCCGGCGGCAGTCCTATGGCCACATCCCGATGCCGCGCATGACCAACACCTACATGCTGGCCGGCGACAAGGACCCGAAGGAGATCATCGCCAGCGTCGACCGCGGCCTCTACGCCGTCAATTTCGGCGGCGGCCAGGTGGACATCACCTCGGGCAAGTTCGTCTTCTCGTGCACCGAGGCCTACATGATCGAGAACGGCAAGGTGGGGCCGGCGGTCAAGGGCGCGACGCTGATCGGCAACGGGCCGGAGGTGCTCACCCGCGTCTCCATGATCGGCAACGACATGGCGCTGGATACCGGCATCGGCACTTGCGGCAAGGAAGGCCAGGGCGTGCCGGTGGGCGTCGGCCAGCCGACCCTGAAGATCGACGAGCTCACCGTCGGCGGCACCGCGGCGTAGAACCCGCAGCAGACCTCACGGCATGTCCATGGCGCGCCGGCGGCGCGGGCCGGCGGCAGGCGCGCGCTTGATCGGCACGGCCTTGGCGGCCACGGCCTCGATCTCCAGCAACCAGTCGGGGCTGGCCAGTGCCGAGACGATGACCAGCGTGGAGGCCGGGTCTGCGCCGTCCAGCATGGCGTCGCGCACCTCGCGGTAGACGCCGGTGTCCTCCTGCCGGGTCAGGTAGGCGGTGACCTTGACCAGATCGCGCGGCCCCATATCCGCGTCGGCGAGGATGGCCAGCACGTTGCGCCAGGCTTGCTCGCACTGGGCGATGGCGCCTTCGGCCATGTTGCCCTCGGCATCCGCACCCACCTGCCCCGAGATATACAGCCAGCGGGCATTGGCCGGCGTCTGCACGCCCAGCGCATAGTTCGAGAAGGCCGGCGCGATCCCGGCAGGATTGTGGCGTTTCAACTGCGACATGCGGCTCGGTCCTCCCCTGTTTCCGCCGCCCGGCAGCGGCATCGAAAAAATTTCGCCTACTTTAAGGCCTCGTTAACCATGATCCGCTAGCCTGTGTCTCGAAGGCATTCCCCATCCCTTCGACACACCTGACTGGATATCGTCCCATTCCCGTTTGCGCGGGACCGATATCGCCGGAGCCGCGGCCCAGCCCGCGGCTCCTTTCTCGTTGCTCGCATCAGCCGCTGCCCCGCGTTTCGCGCCGCCGCAGGACAAGGTAGGCGACCGCGCCCACGACGCAGCCGGCGGGCACGCCGAACGCCAGCCCCCGCAGCAGGCTGCCGGGACTGCCGGGAAGCGGGTGCGAGCCCATCCCCGCCAGAACGGCGAGCAACGCGGCCGCGCCGGCAACCTTCAGCGCCATCTCGCGTGCGCCGTCCTTGCGCCGGCCAGCTCCGCGTCCGGTCATTCACGCTCCTCCCTGCGCTCGAAGACCGCGGCCTCGAAGCGGATGAAGGCCTCGATCATCGCCCGCCAGGTGGCTTCCGCCACATCCGGATCCA
This sequence comes from Rhodovibrionaceae bacterium, assembly GCA_033722755.1. GTDB lineage: Bacteria > Pseudomonadota > Alphaproteobacteria > Kiloniellales > Rhodovibrionaceae > JAWVYK01. The sequence continues at coordinate 22,633 of JAWVYK010000002.1, forward strand.
GGCCTTCGGCCCGCGAGCGTTCGCGCACCTTGGCCACCACCTCCTCGATCCGCGCATCGTCGCGGATGTCCTCGGCGCGTTGCTTGATGCGCCCGGCCTGGGCGACATAGCCCGCCCGTTCGGCCAGCAGGCCAACCAGTTCCCGGTCGAGCCGGTCGATCTCGACGCGCACCTCCTGCATGGTCCGGCAGGTCTTGACCTCGGCCATTCGCCTCGTCTCTCCTTCGTGCTTTCCGTTGCGCCCTGCGGGCGCCAGCAGCGGTCTCAATACGCGAACATCTCGTAGAGCGGCTCGGTGCTGCCCTGCCAGGGACCATGGAACAGGCTGAGCTTTTCCTCCGCCGGCGTGCGGCCGTTCTCCGCCACCTCCCACAGCGCGCTCAGGAAATGCGATTCATCGTCGCCGACGAAATCCACCAGCGCGCGTCGCTTCAGCCCCGCATCGCTAATCTTCAGCACCTCTTTCGCAAGTTCCCTGACCGGTCCGCGCGGCGTTTGCGCCGCCAGACCAAGACGTGGAACCTCCTCGCGCAGGCGCCTGTGGTCTTCGATGCGCCAGTCCTTGACCAAGTCCCAGGCCGCGTCCAACGCACCGCCGTCGTAGAGCAGGCCGACCCACAGCGCCGGCAGGGCACAAAGCGAGCGCCACGGCCCGCCGTCGGCTCCGCGCATCTCCAGGAACCGCTTCAGCCGCACTTCGGGAAATAGCGTCGTCAGATGGTCCGCCCAGTCGCTGACCGCCGGAATGTCGCCGGGCAGCGCCGGCAGGCGGCCGTCCAGGAAGTCGCGGAACGACTGCCCGCTGGCGTCTATGAAGCGGCCGTCGCGGTAAACGAAGTACATCGGCACATCGAGCACGTAATCGACGTAGCGCTCGAAGCCCATGCCGTCTTCGAAGACGAACGGCAGAATGCCGGTGCGCTCTGGATCGGTGTCGGTCCAGATATGGCTGCGATAGCTGAGGTAGCCGTTCGGCTTGCCCTCGGTGAAGGGCGAGTTGGCGAAGAGCGCGGTCGCCACCGGCTGCAACGCCAGGGAGACGCGGAACTTCTTCACCATGTCGGCTTCGTCGGAGAAGTCCAGGTTGGTCTGCACCGTGCAGGTCCGCAGCATCATGTCGAGGCCGAGGTTGCCGCGCTTGGGCATATAGCTGCCCATGATGGCGTAGCGTCCCTTGGGCATCCACGGCATTTCCTGGCGCGTCCAGTCGGGCGCGAAGCCCATGCCGAGCAGGCGAATCCCCAAGGGCTCGGCGACCTGCTTGGCCTGGTCGAGGTGCGTGTTCACCTCGTTGCAGGTCCGATGCACGCTGGTCACCGGCGCGCCGGAAAGCTCGAGCTGTCCGCCTGGCTCCAGGGTGATGTTGCAGCCCTCGTGGGTAAGCGCGATCGGCTTGCCCTCTTCGTAGACGACCTCCCAGCCAAGCTCGCCGAAACCTTCCAGCAGCGCGCGAACGGAACGGCCGTCGCCGCGCTCGTAGGGCAAGGGCTTCCGGTCCTCAACCGTGTAGGCGAACTTCTCGTGCTCGGTGCCGATGCGCCAGTTCTCGGCGGGCTTGCATCCCGCCTCGAGATACTCGACGAGTTGGCGCTTTTCGGTGATCGGTTCGCCCTTCGTGGTCGGCGGCGCGGACATGCGGTGCTTCGATTCCCGGGAATGGTTGCTTGCTTTGAGGGTGTCGGCCCGGCTTTTGCCGGAGCCGGCTGCGGACGGCGGACCGCCGTCCAGGCTCCTTTCCAGCGCTCAACCGCCCGCCGGCGGCCGTCGACGCCAGTCTCCCAACCAGGCCTGCCAGCAGGCCAAGGCCGCCAGCGCGGCCGTGTCCGCCCTGAGGACCCTGGGGCCGAGGCTGACCGGCGTAACAAAAGGCAGTTTGCGAAGAGCGTCAAGCTCGGAAGGATGGAATCCGCCCTCCGGCCCTGTCAGCACCGCCCAGGGGCCACAGGGCTTGCCGCCCGCGCCCGCGGCGATTTCCGCCAAGGCCTCCGCCACCGGGGCGGCCTCACCCGCCTCCGCGCAGAGCAGTAGCCGGCGTTCGGACGGCCACGCGCTGATGGTCTGCATGAGCTCGGCCGGTTCATCGACGGCGGGAACGCTGAGCCGCTCGCACTGTTCTGCGGCTTCGCGCGCGTTGGCGGCAAGCCGTTCGACGTTCACCCGACCCACGGCCGTGTGCTGCGTCATCACCGGCTTCAGCGCCGAGATGCCAAGCTCCACCGCTTTTTCCACCATGAAGTCGAGGCGTGCGCGCTTGATCGGCGCGAATACGAGCCACAGGTCGGGCTCGGCCTCCGGCGCGCGCAAGCGCTCGGCAACGCTGAGCGAGGCCCAGCCCTTGCCCAGGCCTTCGATCTCCGCCAGGAATTCACCGGCTTCGGCGTTGAAGACGGCCACATGCGCGCCGCGGCCGAGCCGCAAGACACTGCGCAGGAAATGCGCGCGCTGATGGTCGAGTCCGAGGGTCATGCCCTCGGCGAGAGGTTCGTCCACATGCAGGCGGGTCTCGATCCGCATTCGGGGTTCGGCTTTTGACATCGCCCCTCGCGTCCTTTGCCGACACGTGGCCGCATGCCTTGAGGCGCAGCCTTGCCGGTGCCATAGATTAGACCATGCAGTCTTCCCAGCCCAAGGGTCGCGGGTTCGCGACCGAAGCAAGCGACATCCGCCACGACCACTGGATCTTGCGCCTGGCGCCGCAATCGGCGCGGCCATACCTGCGCCTCATCCGCGCGGACCGACCCATTGGCGTGTGGCTGCTTCTGTGGCCCTGCTGGATATCCGTCACGCTGGCCGCCGTCGACGCCGGCGCGGCGCCGTCGCTCTGGCTCCTCGGGCTTTTCGCGCTCGGGGCCTACGTCATGCGCGGGGCTGGCTGCACGGTCAACGACATCGTCGACCGTGACATCGACAAGAAGGTCGCCCGCACCGCCGGCCGCCCCATTCCCAGCGGCGACGTCAGCCTGGCCCAGGCCGTGCTTTTCCTCGGCGCGCTGCTGCTCGTGGGCCTCGTCGTGCTGCTGCAGTTGCACCCGACGGCCATCTGGCTGGGCGTGGCCTCACTCGCACTCGTTGCAGCCTATCCCTTCATGAAGCGCATCACCTATTGGCCGCAAGCCTGGCTGGGTCTCACCTTCAATTGGGGCGCGCTGATGGGTTGGGCGGCGGCGACGGGAGAGATCGCCTGGCCCGCCGGCCTGCTCTACCTGGGCGGAATCGCCTGGACGCTCGGCTACGACACCATCTATGGCCACCAGGACAAGGAGGACGACCTGTTGGTGGGCGTGAAGTCGACCTCGCTGAAGTTTGGGGAGCGCACCAAACCCTGGCTCTATGGCTTCTATGCCGCCGCCGTCGTCTTCTGGGCGCTGGCCCTGGCGGGCGCGGGCGCCGGCTGGCCGGCGTGGATTGGCCTGATCGCGGTGGCCGGGCATTTCGCCTGGCAGGTCGCCACCCTGGACATCGACCGGCCGAAGAACTGCCTGCAGCGCTTCAAGTCCAACCGCCTGATCGGCCTGTTCCTGTTCCTGGGACTGCTGGGCGCGGCGGCTCTCGGCGCTTATGGTCCATAACCTGTGGCGCGCGTCCTCCAGAACCCCGAAGCCTTCATCCGTGCCAACACCGTAGGGCAGGACCTGCCGCTGGTGCCGGAGATCCGCCTCTATCTGGCGCACGAGCTGACACCGATCTGGCAGGCCAGCGAAACCGAGCTTGAGCAAGAGGGCGTGCCGCCGCCCTACTGGGCCTTCGCCTGGGCCGGCGGGCAGGCGCTGGCGCGCTATATCCTCGACCATCCGGAGGTGGTGGCGGGCGCGCGCGTGCTCGACTTCGCGGCGGGCAGCGGTGTGCAGGCCATCGCCGCCAAGATGGCCGGTGCTGAACAGGTGGAGGCAAGCGAGATCGACCCTTTCGCCATCGCCGCGATCGACCTGAACGCCCGCGAGAACGGCGTCGAGGTCGAGCTGCTCGGCGACGACGTCGTGGGTCTCGACGACGGCTGGGACGTCGTGCTGGCCGGCGACGTCTGCTACGAGAAGCCGATGGCCGAGCGGGTGTGGGACTGGCTGGTGCGGCTTCGCCGGCGCGGCGCGGACGTTCTTCTGGGAGACCCCGGACGCACCTATCTGCCCAAGCAGGGGCTGGAGCGCATCACCGCCTATTCCGTGAAGACCACCCGCGAGATCGAGGATACCGACCTGCGCAACGCCGTCGTCTGGCGGGTCGAGTGAGGCCGGCCTATTCCGGCCCCGGCGCCTTTTCGATCTCCAGGTGGAAATGCGGCGCGGTCATGGGCCGCGCGGTCTCGCGGATTTCCTCGATCAGTCTGAGGCGACGCGGATTGTTCGAGGTTCCGAAGTTGGCCAGGATGAATTCCTCCAAATCCTCGTCCGGACGGTGCCGGTCGCGCAGCAGCTCCTGGGCCTCCTTTTGCGCCAGAGCCGGATGCGAGCGCCCGTCCGCCTCGAGCGCCGCCAGCCCGACGGGCTCGCCGTCCTTGGCGAGCGTGCCGAAACGCGCCAGATACAGCCAGGCCTGCGGCACCTTGCCGTCCGGGCCCGCCTCCATTTCGAATTCGATGTCCTTCAGCGCACCGTAGGCGTAGTGCACGCCCTCGGTCTCGTGCATGCGTTCCAGCTGCGCCGCATTCAGCCAGTTGACGGCGACGCGCACCCGGCAGCCGGTCATGTGATGCAGGGTCGAGGCCACCGCCCCGTAGCGCGTCACGTGCGAGGCGTAGACCACGTCGTAGTCCTTCAGCCAGCCGAAGGTGACCGGGATCTCGGAGCCCTCGCCCGGCAGGTGGCCGTATTTCCGGTGCAGTTGTTCGGGCGCGCGGTTGGAGCCGTGGGCGATCACCGGCACGCGCTCGTCGAAGTCGGCGCGGGCGATGGGCAGGACACGGCCGTCGCGGAACAGATAGCTTTCCGCCGGCGCTTCGTAGGGATAGCCGGTGGCCAGCGCGAGTTTTTCCGCCCGCGTCTCGGGCAGCCGCCATGGCATGGCGCGGAGCCTCCCTCCTGACGCTCGAAGACCGGATTACCTGTTGTAGAGCGATAGCCTCTCGTCACCGGTTGTGCAACCGGCGCCGCAAGCTCCCACCGCGCCGCCGCGTCATCCCCCCGCGACGCCGGCGCCTCGCCACCCGCTCCGACTCAGTCGGTGCAGGGCGGCGGCCCCTCCGGATCGATCCTCTCGATCCGGTAGCGTGCGTGCGCATTGTCGACGGAGTCCCAGGCGTGCTTGGCCCACTCTTCCCGTGCTTCCTGATAGGAAGCGAAGGGACCGAACCACTCCTCGTCTCCGCCCACCGCGGTTTTGAACTTGGTATCCTCGTACTCGCCGCCGACAACCCAGAACTGCTGGTCGTCGTCGTGACTATTGCGCTGCCTCGCCAGGTCCGCGTGCACGAGCCGTCACCTCCTCCCACTATCGGGCCGTGCCCTTTCCCGTATGGGGTTGCCCGAATATTGGCCCCGAAAGTTATAGTCTCACGTAAGTAACGTAACGCAAATGTAAAAAACGTCGCCAAATCGTCATTCATAGTCTTAATCGCGCCGTCAAAGGAGGAAGTGGTACCCCCAAGGCGACAACGCCAAATGCGATAGTTCCAAATATAGGGGGCAGGCCTCGTTAAAATTGCCTCCTGAGTGGCGATGCGTAGAATGCGTCGCCATCCGCGGACGCCGCCCGAGTCGGGTTCGCCGCGCCCGCCTGCAGGGGAACAGCCATGATAATTGATGGGTTTATGATCTTCGCCATCGCCGTGGTGGTGATGGCGGTCGTCGTCGTCTTCATGGGTGTCGTGTCGGTCTCCCAGGGCTTCGAGTACACCGTGGAGCGCTTCGGACGCTACACGACGACGCTACGCCCGGGGCTGCACATCATTGTTCCGTTCATGGACCGCGTCGGGCGTAAGATCAATATGATGGAGACCGTGCTCGACGTGCCTTCGCAGGACGTGATCACGCGCGACAATGCGGTGGTGCAGGTCGACGGCGTGGTGTTCTACCAGGTGCTCGACGCGGCCAAGGCCGGATACGAGGTACGTCAGTTGGAGCCCTCGATCCTGAACCTGACGATGACCAACCTGCGCACGGTCATGGGCTCGCTGGACCTCGACGAATTGCTGTCCGAACGCGACCGCATCAACGCACAGCTTCTGTCCATCGTCGACGACGCCACCACGCCGTGGGGCGTGAAGGTCACGCGCATCGAGATCAAGGACATCTCGCCGCCGGACGATCTCGTCGCGGCCATGGCCCGGCAGATGAAGGCGGAACGCGATAAGCGCGCGGAGATCCTCGAGGCCGAAGGCGCCCGCCAGGCGCAGATCCTGCGCGCGGAAGGCGCCAAGCAGGCTGCGATTCTGGAGGCCGAGGGCGAGCGGCAGGCCGCCTTCCTGGAGGCCGAGGCGCGCGAACGCCAGGCTGAGGCCGAGGCGAAGGCGACGCAGATGGTCTCTGAGGCCATCGCCGCCGGCGATATCCAGGCGGTCAACTACTTCGTCGCCCAGAAATACGTCGACGCCCTGGGCGAGTTCGCGTCCTCCCCGAACGAGAAGATTCTGTTCATGCCGCTGGAGGCCTCCAGCGTGATCGGCGCCGTCGGCGGCATCGCGGAGATTGCCAAGGCCTCCTTCGGCAGGCCGGCCGGAAGGTCCGGCGGGGACGGGGCCGGGGGCGCCGGCTCGAACGGCGGGCCCTGGGGCAAAGAGGGCTGAGGCCATGTTGGAAGCCCTGCAGCCGATCGAGTTCTGGCATTGGTGGGTCTTTGCCATCGCGCTGGTGGTGATCGAAATCTTTGCCAGCGGTTTCTTCTTCCTTTGGCTCGGCGTCGCCGCGGCCGCAGTCGGTTTCATCCTTCTGCTGCTGCCGGAGACCACGCTGCAGGCGCAGCTGCTGATCTTCGCCGTGATCTCCGTGGTCTCCGTTGTCGCCTGGCAGATCTTCCGCCGGCGGCACCCGGTTTTCACCGACCATCCGCAGCTCAACCGCCGCGGCGAAGCCTACGTCGGACGCGTGCTCACCCTGGATGCGCCCATCGAGAACGGCGTCGGCTGGGTGCGCGTCGACGACAGCCGCTGGAAGGTCGTGGGCGAGGACATGGCCGAAGGCACCACGGTGCGCGTCACCGACGCCGACGGCGCGGTGCTGAAGGTCGAGCGCGCCTGAGACCACGGCGGCGCCCCGGCTTGATCGGGCGCATTTGACTGGGCGCATTTGCCTGGGCGCACTTGACCGGATGCAGTCGCGCGGTCATGTCTGGGCGTCGTCCGTTCCGAAGCCTTGGAAAGCCGCGCGTCATGCCCTACGCCTCGCTCCGCGATTTCATGGAAAAGCTGGAGGCCCGCGGCGAGTTGAAGCGGGTCGGCCATCCCGTTTCGCCCGAGCTCGAGATGACGGAGATCCAGACCCGCCTGCTGGCGGAGAAGGGGCCGGCGGTGCTGTTCGAGAACGTGCGCGCCGGCGACGGGCGCGCCTGGGACATGCCGGTGCTGGTCAACCTCTTCGGCACGGTCGAACGCGTGGCGCTGGGCATGGACCGCACGCCCGAGCAGCTGCGCGAGGTCGGCGAGGCCCTGGCCTTTCTGCGCCAGCCGGAGCCGCCCGGCGGCCTGAAGGAGGCGTGGGACAAGCTGCCATTGTTGCGCACCGTCATGTCGATGCGCCCGAAGACGCTCTCCAAGTCGCTGGCCCGCGCCCCGGTGCACGAGGTGGTGCAGCAAGGCGGCGACATCGACCTCTCTCAACTGCCGGTGATGACCTGCTGGCCGGGGGAGCCGGCGCCGCTCATCACCTGGCCGCTGGTGGTGACCAAGGGGCCCTCGGCGCGCAAGGAGGACGCCTTCAACCTCGGCATCTACCGCATGCAGGTCACCGGGAAAAACACCACGCTGATGCGCTGGCTGAAGCACCGCGGCGGCGCCCAACACCACGCGCGATGGAAGCGGGAGAAGCGCGAGCCGCTGCCGGCGGCCGCCGTGCTTGGCGCAGACCCGGGCACCATCCTGGCCGCGGTCACGCCGGTGCCCGACACCTTGTCCGAGTACCAGTTCGCCGGCCTGCTGCGTGGCCGCCGGGTGGAGCTGGTGGACTGCAAGACCGTGCCGCTGAAAGTGCCCGCGGAAGCGGAGATCGTTCTGGAGGGCCATGTCAGCCTGCAGGACTACGGAGACGAGGGCCCCTACGGCGACCACACCGGCTATTACAACGCCGTCGAGCCGTTCCCGGTCTTCACCGTCACCGCCGTCACCCGCCGGCGCGAGCCGATTTATCTCTCCACCTTCACCGGCCGCCCGCCGGACGAGCCCAGCGTGCTGGGCGAGGCGCTGAACGAGGTCTTCATTCCGCTGCTCCAGCAGCAGTTTCCCGAGATCGTCGATTTCTGGCTGCCGCCGGAGGGCTGCTCCTACCGGGTGGCGGTGGTCTCCATGAAGAAGGCCTATCCCGGCCACGCCAAGCGCGTGATGCTGGGCGCGTGGAGCTACCTGCGGCAGTTCATGTACACCAAGTGGGTGATCGTCGTGGACGACGACATCGACGCGCGGGACTGGAAGGACGTGATCTGGGCGATCTCCACGCGCATGGACCCGGCGCGCGACATCACCGTCCTCGAAAATACGCCCATCGACTACCTGGACTTCGCCAGTCCCGAATCGGGCCTCGGCTCCAAGATCGGGCTGGACGCCACCAACAAGTGGCCGCCGGAAACCAAGCGGGACTGGGGCGAGAAGATCCGCATGGACCCCGAGGTCGAAAAGCGGATCGACGACATCTGGTCCGAGCTCGGCCTGCCCGGCAGCGGCGCGTCGATCTGGAAGTAGGTAAATAAAGCGGTTCCACAGGGACAGGAGAAACGATGATCCCCGTCAGCGCCGTCTACATCGCGCTCAACGCGCTGATCCTCGTCG
>JAWVYK010000003.1:0-31160 GCA_033722755.1 Rhodovibrionaceae bacterium
AGCCGGCGCTGCTGCCGGAGGCCCGCCGCCTGCTGGACGACGAAAGCGAGCTGGTGCGCGCCATGGCCGTCTGGGCGCTCTCACGCCTGGCCTCGAAGGAAGAGTTCGCGAAGGAAAAGCAGGCCCGCCAGTCCGCCGAGGACGACCCGCAGGTGCGCGCGGAATGGGCGGCGGGCTAGTCGTTATTCCGCGGCGTCCTTGGTGACGCGCCGCTCGACGGCGATGTCCGGGGGCTGGCGCAGGGTCTGGTAGACGACGCAGAAGCGCTCCGTCAGCTTCATCAGGGTGGCCAGTTGCTCCTCGTCGGCGTCGGTGTCGAGGTCGAAGGTCAGCCGGATATCGCGGAAGCCCACCGGCGCCTCCTTGTCGACGCCCAACGTGCCGCGGAAGTCGAGGTCGCCCTCGGCGCACACGCGGCCGCCGCGAAGCGGGAGTTCCAGCGCCGTGGCCACCGCATTCACCGTCACGCCGGCGCAGGCCACCAGCGCCTCCAACAGCATGTCGCCCGAACACGCCTGCAGGCCGCTGCCGCCGGTGGCCGGGTGCAGGCCGGCCTCGACCAGGGCCTTGCCGGTATCGACGGAGCACGAGACGCCCTCGCCCAGCTCGCCCTCGGCCTTGAGGGTGACCACCGCGGCCTCCGGGTCTTCCTGGTAGCGGGCTTTCACCGGCGCCTGCATGGCCTTCAGGTCTTCGGCTTTCATGGCAACAGGGTCCTTCTCGGCGGTGGTTCGGGTCGTTGGATGCGAGCTCCGACGCTATGGGCGGCGCACCGCGGTCGTCAATTCACAAGCCCTTGACGCGCAGGCGGCCTCACATCACCAGGACCTGGCGGATGGTCTCGCCGGTCGCCAGGCGCTCGAAGCCGGCGTTGAGCTCTTCCTGGCCGACGCGCTCGCTGAGCAGGCGGTCGACCGGCAGGCGGCCGCTGCGGAACAGGCCGATGTAGCGCGGGATGTCGCGCAGCGGGATGCAGCTTCCGATATAGCTGCCCTTCAGCGTGCGCTCCTCGCCCACCAGGCTGACCTGCTGGATCGACAGGTTCTTCGAGGGATGCGCGAGGCCCGCCGTCACCGTGGTGCCGCCGCGCCGGGTGATCTTGTAGGCGAGATCCAGCGCCGGCACCGCGCCGGCCATCTCCAGCGCGAAGTCGACGCCGCCGCCGGTCAGCTCCCGCACTTTCTCCGCGCAGTTCTCGTCGCCGGCGTTGACCGCGTCCGTTGCGCCCAATTGCCGGGCGAGATCGAGCTTGGAGTCCACCAGATCGACGGCCACCACCTGTTCCGCGCCCACGACGAGCGCGCCCAGAAGCGCGTTGAACCCGACGCCGCCCAGGCCGACCACGGCGACCCGCGCGCCGGGGTGCACCTTCGCCGTATTGAGCGCCGAGCCCACGCCGGTCAGCACCGCGCAGCCGAAGAGCGCCGCCTGCTCCAGCGGCAGGTCGCGGTCGACCTTCACCAGGCTGCGCCGCGAGACCACCGTATATTCGGAGAAGGCGGCCACGCCCATGTGGTGATTGAGGGGCGTGCCGTCGGCGAGCGTCAGCGGCCGCCGGCCACTGAGCAGCGTGCCCTCGGCATTGGCCTTGGCGCCGGGCTCGCAAAGCGCCGGGCGCCCTTCCGCACACGGCAGGCAGTGCCCGCAGGACGGCACGAAGATCATCACCACGTGGTCGCCCTCTGCCAGGTCGTCGACGCCCGGGCCTGTCTCCAGCACGACACCCGCCGCCTCGTGGCCGAGCGCCATGGGCGTGGGACGCGGACGCGCGCCGTCGATCACCGAAAGGTCCGAGTGGCAGAGTCCCGCGGCCTTGACCTGCACCAGCACCTCGCCCTCGCCGGGGCCGGCCAGCTCGCACTCCTCGATCTTCAGCGGCCGGCTTTCGCTATAGGGGCGCTTGGCGCCCATTTCGTAAAGCACGGCGGCGCGGGTCTTCATCTTCGGCACCTTCTCGTTTGCATCAACCGTCGCCGGCGATTTTCGCCAGACGCGACCGACTTTGTCACCCCCTTGGGGCGCAGCTAGCGCGGCCAGTCGACGATGTGGTCTTCCAGATCCTCCTCGGCCACGCGCGCCTCCGGGACCACGCGCCCGCGCACCGAGACGCCCGCCCGGTGCACGCTGTCCGGGTCGCCGGAGACCAGCGGGTGCCACCAGGCCAGGTCCTTGCCCTCGGCGAGCAGGCGGTAGGCGCAGGTCGACGGCATCCAGCGCAACTGCGCCACCTTCTCCGGCGAGAGCACGATGCAGTCCGGCACGCGCGCCTTGCGGTTGGCGTAGTCGGTGCAGCGGCAGGCGCCAAGATCCAAGAGCTTGCAGGCCACGCGGGTGTAGTCCACCGCGCCGCTATCCTCGTCTTCCAGCTTGACCAGGCAGCACTTGCCGCAGCCGTCGCAGAGCGATTCCCACTCCGCCGCCGTCATCTCGGCAAGGGCCTTGCGCTTCCAGAAGGGCTTTTCCGACATCACGGCCACTCGGGCACCTAGACCTCGCGGCCCAGCAGGTCGTCCTCGTAGGGGAAACGGCTGAGGGGCTCGACACCCTCCTCCGTGACCAGCACCTGATCCTCCATCTTCACTCCCTCGCCGCCGGCCTCGTGGCCAATGAAGCTCTCCACGCAGAGCGTCATGCCGGGCTCGATCACGCCGTCGTAGCCGTGGTCGTCGAAGTCCACGTCGTGCAGCACGTAGGGATACTCGCCGGTCATGCCGACGCCGTGCGCCAGCACGAAGTAGCGGTGCTTCATAAACTCCTCGGGCACGCGCCAGCCGGTCTCGGAAAGTTCGCGAAAGCTCATGCCCGGCCGGATCGCTTCGACGTTGCGCCGCACCTGCTCGCTCGCCGTTGCGTAAAGCCGCCGCTGCGCGTCGCTGGGCTTGCCGGGCCCGCAGAAAAAGGTGCGCGAGAAGTCCGCATAATAGCCGAAGCATCCGACCACGTCGGTGTCCAGCGCGATGAGTTCGCCGGGTTCGATCACCTTGCCGCCGGTTTCCTGAAACCAGGGATTCGTGCGCGGGCCGGAATTGAGCAGCCGCGTCTCCACGTAGTCGCAATCGTCCGCAATGACCGAGGCGTGCAGCACGGACCAGAGCTGGTTCTCCGTGATGCCGGGCTCGATGGCCTCGCGCAGGCGGGCCACGGCACGCTCGGTGGCGGCGATCGAGGCGCGGATGGCCGGCAGCTCTTCCGGCGTCTTGATGGCGCGGGCGCGCTCCACCGGCTCCTGCGCGTCCAGCACTTCGAATCCCTCGGCCTCCAGCGCCATGACCGCCAGCGGATTGAAACGCTCGACGCCGACACGCTTGCTGCCGGCATTGTGCTGCTTCAGCAGGTCGGCCACCTGTGCGGTCCAGCGCCGGTTCATCTCCTCCAGCCGCTCGGCGGCGGCCACGTAGGACACGGTGATTGCCGGCTGCACCTCGTCGATCGTGTCCAGCCCGTCGGCAAGGTGGTGACAGCCCTCGAACTCGAAGAGGATCGTCGGGCCCTCCAGCGCCACGAAGAGATAGCGCGCCGGGTTGCGGGAACTGAAGACCTGCATGTTCCGCGCGCCGGTGGCGTAGCGGACGTTGACCGGGTCGGTGAGAACGACCGCCGGTATCTCGCGGCTGCGCATCTCAGCTTTCAGGCGCGCCATGCGGCTGCGGTAGAGCGCTGCGGGGTCGACCGCCGCGCTTTCCACCTCGAGGCCTGCGCCCGGCTCCCTGGAATGCCAGTCGAGCACGCTCATCGTCTCACCCTTCGTCGCCTCGGTCCGCATCCGGCTGACCAAGACGCACGGTGGCGGCGCCGACCTGAATCTCGCCCGGATGCCGGGCCAGCTTGATTTGCCGCAGCCGGATCGCCGAGTGTAGTGCCAAGGTGACGATGACGATAGCGCCGCCGACGAAGGCCATTGGCCGCGGCGCCTCGCCGATCACCAGCCAGACCCAGAGCGGCCCCAGCACCGTCTCCAGCAGCATGATCAGGCCCACCTCCGGAGCCGGGAGATAGCGCGGGCCCAGTGTGATCAGCCCGAAGGCGATGGGAATGACCACAAAGCCCAAAAGGGCCATGTAGAACATGTCCAGCGGATCGGCGAAAATCGCCACAGGGCTCGCCAGCGCCACGGTGATAAGCGCCGAGACGATGCCGCCCAGGGCCGTCGCCGGCACCATGCTGACATGCTTGGCCCGGCGCATGATGGTGAAGGTGCCCGCCAGCGTGAAGGCCACGCAGAGCGCCGCAAAATCGCCCTCAAAGGTGCCTGCGCCCAGACCGTCCCAGAACACCAGGGCGATGCCAAGGAGCGCCGAGAGAATCGCCGCCCAGGTGATCGGCCGGACGAATTCCCTCAGGAACAGACCGCTCATCAAGGCGGCGAACAGCGGCGAGGCGGCCAGAATCACAAGCACGTTGGCCACCTGCGTATGCGTGATGGCGTAGACGAAAAGCACGGAGTTCACGCCGTAGAACGCCCCTGCGACGAGCCCCGCGCGGCCGATGGCGCGGAACGCCTGCGTGGGGCGGCCGCGCTCCACCACGGCGATGGCCAGTGTCAGACCGAGGAACATGAGGACGCCGCGCCAGAAGGCGATGGTCCAGTGATCCACCCCGATCAGACGGATCAGCAAGGCATCCGGTGTCAGCACCAGCACGCCCGTGAAGGTGATGATCAGACCTTTCGCGTGATCCGAGAGATGCCGCATGGCGGCGGAGAATAGGGGCGGAGGAAGACCCCGGCAAGCGGGCGCTGCGAACGGGCCCGCATGCATCCCGCGCAATGCCTTAAAGACGGTCGCGCAGGGCGTAGAACAGCATGCCCAGCACCTGCGCTGGACGACGGAAAAGCGTGCCGCCCGGAAAGTCCCGATGCGGGATGGAGGCGAAGACATCGAAGCGCTCCGCCGTGCCGGCCAAGGCCTCGGCGACGAGCTGTCCCGCGAGCGAGGTCAGAGCCACACCCTGCCCGGAAAAGCCGTGCATGAAGAACACCCGGCCCTTGCGCCCGAAATGCGGCAGGCGGCTGAGGGTGATGCCGACCTGCCCGTCCCAGGCATAGTCGATGCTGACGTCAGCAAGTTGCGGAAACACCTTCAGCATGTAGGGCCGCACGAAGCCGGCCATATCGCTCGGCGCGTGTTTCGCATAGGTCTCCCCGCCGCCGAAGATCAGCCGCTTGTCCGCCGACAGGCGGTAGTAGTCGACCACGAACTTGGTGTCGCAGACCGCCGCATTGTCTCGGATCAGCGAATGGGCGCGCTCCTCGCCCAGCGGCTCGGTGGCGATCACGTGGTTTCGGATGGGCATGATTTTCGCCGCCAACTCCGGCACCAGCCGGTCCAGGTAGGCGTTGCAGCAGACCACCGCGTGATCGGCCGTGACCGCTCCGTTCGGCGTCTTCACCGTGACCTTGCCGGACGCCTCGTCGATGGCGCTCACCGGCGTCGCCTCGTGCAGCTTTGCGCCGGCCTCGCGGGCCGCCCTCGCAAGGCCGAGAACATAGTTCAGAGGGTGCAGGTGCCCGGCCCCGTCGTCGACGATGCCGCCGTGATAGAGGTCGCTGGCCAGCATCTCCCGCAGCTCGGCGCGGTCGACGACGCGCGTGTGCGGATAGTCGAAGACCTCTCGCAGAAGGCGCGATTTCTCGGCCATGCCAGAGACATGTTCCGGCTTGTAGGCGGCCAGGATGTTGCCGCTTTTCAGGTCACAGTCGATGCCATGGCGCTCGATCCGGCCGCGCACGATGGCCTTTGCCTCCTCTGCGAAATCCCAAAGCTGTCGCGCGACCTGCGGACCGAAGTGGGACACCAGATAGTCCGGACCCTTGCGCAGGCCGCTGTTCATCTGGCCGCCGTTGCGCCCCGATGCGCCCCAGCCGATGCGCATGGCCTCGAGCAGCACGACGTCGTAACCGCGTTCAGCCAGATTCAGCGCCGCCGAGGTGCCTGCAAAGCCGCCGCCGATGACGCAGACGTCCGCCCGGACCCGGCCTTCCAATGACGGCAGGGGCGCAGCGGTATTGGCCGTGGCGGCGTAATAACTGTCGGGATAGGCGGGTGCGTCCATGATCCGGCCAAGCTACCCACGCTCGCCGGGCGGTCAAGGCGTATCGGATGCGGCGTCGTCCTGCCTCGCGCTGCCGTGTTTTATGGTTGGCAAGGATTTGTTAACGCTTTTTGGCCAAAGGTGTCGCGATACTAAAAAGAACAACAGTCCGCATCTGGGAGCGCGACAATGTTGGCGACGACGCGGGACCCGGCTATCGAGTCCGGTGCCATCGAGCCCGGTGCCATCGACGCCGGTGCCAATCTAAAAACACTTCCCGAACGGACCACGGAAAAGCGGCAAAGCGGCCACAGCGGCGGAACCCGGCGCTGGTACCGTGACATCGCCCGCCGGCAGCCGGACCAGCCGGGCGCCTGGTTTCTGCTGGGTCTGGCCGCGCGCAAGGCCGACGATCCGAAGGGCGCCCGCGAGGCCTTCCAGCGTGCCGCGCGCCTGCGGCCGGCGCGCTTCGAATATCAACTGTGCCTTGGCCGGGCCTGTCTGGCGAACGGCGCCTACACCGAGGCCCGGCGCGCTCTGGACACGGCCTGCCTGCTGAAGCCCGCCTCGGCGGCCGCGCACCTCAGCCTGGCGCTCGCCCATTTCGCCACGGGGGCGGTGCCAGATGCCATCCACGCCGCACGCCGCCTGCCTTTGCTGGCTTTCAAGTCTTGCGTTCGCCGACTGCAGCGCTGGCTAAGCCTCTCGGCAAAAGCGGCAAGCAAACCAGGATCGTCGCGTGTGGCCTCGTACGTGGCATTGGCGTCCAGCGGCCGCATCGATCGCGATAGCGCACTGTTTCGACGCCTCTCGGCGCTGGCCGACGCCGATGACCTGCCGAGGAGAGAGCGCAGGCAGCTCAACTTCGCCGCGGGCCAGGTGCTCCACGACGCCGGCGAGACCGACGCCGCCTTCGCGCGATTCGATGCTGCGAACCGTATGAAGGACGTCACCTTCAGCCCGCAAGCCTGGTCCGGGCACGTCGACCGGCTGATCGAGACTTTCGATTCGCGCTTCTTCCGCCGCTTCGAGGGTCTCGGCCATCCGGACGCACGGCCGGTCTTCGTCGTCGGCATGCCGCGATCGGGAACAGGCTTGGTGGAACGAATCATCGCCAGCCACCCGCAAGCGGCCGGCGCCGGCGAGCTGGAAGACCTCAACCTGATCGCCGCCGAACTTGACCGGCAGCTTGGCGGCAGCTACCCGCGCGACCTGGAGAGCCTGAACGGCGCCTGGACGGACCCGGCGGCCGACCGCTACCTGCGAAGGTTGACCGCGGGCGCGCCCGAAGCCGCGCGCGTCGTCGACAAGATGCCAGGCAACTTCCTGCATCTGGGACTGATCGCCTGCCTGTTTCCGCGGGCGCGCATCGTCAACTGTCAGCGCGACGCCCTGGACACCTGTCTGTCGATCTTCTGCCGCGATCTCGCAGGCCACCATCCCTATGCCTATTCCCTTGAAAACCTCGGCTTCTACTACCGCGAATACGAGCGCCTGATACACCACTGGCGCAAGGTGCTGCCGCTGGCCATGCTCGACGTGGACTACGAGGCGCTGGTCGGCGACCGGGAGCAGCAGACGCGCCGCCTCGTCGCCTTTTGCGATCTGCCCTGGGACGCGCGGTGCCTGGCCCTGTGCGATCACGACCGCGCGGCGCCCGCCGCCGGGCCCGCCCAGAGACGCCCGCCGATGGACCGGGATTTGGTGGGCTGGGCGCAGCCCTATGCCAAGCACCTGGGGCCGCTGCAGGCGGCGCTTCGCGGCCAGGGCGGCTATTTCTGACGCACCTGCAACCCCAATGACCGCTCAATAACCCCGCCGCATCGCGCCGGCGGGGTTTTTCGTGGAGCCAACCGCCAGCCAAAGGCAGCGCAGCGGCCGCAAATACGTTAAAAAAGAGGCTGGCACGCGGATGTACTGCACAGGCAAGGAAAAGTCTCGATGAGCCGAACGACGAACCGACCAGCTCGATGGACGCGCCGAGGACTCCTGAAATCCGGCGCGGTTGGCGCAATTGGCGGCCTCTGGCTGTCCTCGGGCGCGAGTCCGGTGCGCGCGGCCAACCTCTGGGACAGCGCGAAGGAATTGCTGGAGGGCGCCACCGGCAGCGGCGGGCTCAGCGAGGGGGAGATCGCCCGGGGCCTGCGCGAGGCCCTGCGGGTTGGCACCGAGCGCGTCGTCGAGCAGGTGGGTGAGTTCGATGGCTTCAATCTCGATCCGAAGATTCACATCCCCCTGCCCGGCGCACTCTCCGACGTGCAGGATGCCCTGAAACCCCTTGGCCTGAGCGGCATGGCCGACGATCTGGAGTTGCGCCTGAACCGGGCCGCAGAGCGCGCTGCGCCGGAGGCCCAAGCGCTGTTCTTCGACGCGATCTCGCAGATGACGCTGGAAGACGCCCGGAAGATATTGGACGGTCCGGACGACGCGGCGACACAGTACTTTCGCCGCACCATGAGCCCGCGGCTGAGCAAGCGCATGCGCCCCATTGTCAGCGACACCTTGGCCGAGACCGGGGCCTACCGCGCCTACGACGATATGATGGGCGAGTATAAGACCCTGCCGCTGGTTCCCGACGTTCAGGCGGACATCACGGACTACACGGTGGAAAAGGCGCTCGACGGCATATTCTACTATGTCGCCAAGGAAGAGGCGGCCATCCGTAATAACCCGGCGAAACGCACGACGGAGCTGCTGCAAAAGGTCTTCGGCTCGGGCTGACGGACGCCCTGACGCGCTTATTCCCCGCAAGAAGGATATCGGAACAAGGCCATGAAGCTTGGAGAGGAAATCCGCTATCTCGGCAATGCCGACGTGGAGGCCTGCGCGCTGTCGCTGGCGGAGGTCGAGCGGGCCGTGGAGCAGATGTTCACCGCGAAGGCCGCCGGCGACGCCACGATGAAGCCCAAGCTGGCGCTGCACGGCGAGGGACAGGCGCTTTTCCTCGCCAGCCCTGGTGTCATGGGCACGCCAGCATATGCCGGCATCAAGTGGGTGGGCGGCGGCGACCATGACGCGCGCGGCCTGCCGCATATCGCCGGCACCATCGTCCTCAGCGACGCGGCGACGGGCATGCCCGTCGCAGTGATGGACGCACGGTGGGTGACGGCCGTGCGCACCGCCGCGATCTCCGCCGTCGCCGCCAAGCGCATGGCCCGCGCAGACAGCCAGAGCATCGCCTTCATCGCCTGCGGACTGCAGGCGCGCGCGCATCTGGCGGCCCTCAAACCGCATTTCCCGTTGAAACGCGTGCTGGCCTATAGCCGCCGTCGCTCCACAGCGGAGACGTTCGCCGAGGAAGTGCGCGCCGAAGGCTTCGAGGCGGAAGTCCTGGAGGACCCGCAGGCCGCGGTTTCCGGCGCGGACATCGTCGTCACCACCACGCCGGTGGAGCCGCGCACGGACCCCTTCCTCGATGCGGGCTGGCTGAGCCCCGGATCTTTCACGTCCATGGTCGACCTCGGCTTCTCCTGGATCTCCGAGACCATGCCCGCGCTCGATCGGGTGACGACCGACGACATCTCCCAGGCGGGTTCGGAAAAGCTGACCTATCCCGAGCCCTACGACGGAGAGGTCGCCGACCTCGTGGCCGGCTCTCTGCAGGGCCGGCAGAGCGACGAGGAACGCACGGCCCTGGTCTTCGCCGGCCTCGGCCTGGCCGATGTGGCGGTGGCCGCCGCGCTTTACGAGCGCGCCGAGGAAAAGGACATCGGCCGTATCCTGCCGGCGTAAGACAGGTTGCCCGCCGGCGGTTAACGGTGCGGCGGCCGGTAGTCGCCCAGAATGTCCTTCGCCTGCTTCATGGCGGAGACCGCCTCGTCCATGCTCAGCAACGTGGTGGACTCGCTCTGCTCCAGCGTGCCGGCGACGGCCACGGCCATGGAGACGGCCGCAGCGCTGGTGTCGTCGGGAAATTCCGAGATCACCACCACGTCGTGCGAGCCGAAGGAAAACAGGTAGTGGTGCAGCTTGCCGCCCGCCGCCTCGATGATCTTGCGCGCCGCGGACGACCTGTCCTGCGGATGGTCGACGAGGGCCTGCATCGCCTCGCGGGTGAAGCGTCCCTGGTAAAGATAGTATGGCATGGTCCAAGTCCTCCGGTTGGCTGATTGGCTGAAAGGCCATGCGCCCCCGTCGGTTCTGACCAAACCTCCCACGGAAAAATACGTTACACCCCTTCGCCCGCCGGCACTCTCGAAATCTTGATCGGAGAACCGCCGCCGTGCGGCCCCCCGCGCGCCTTGCGGCAGGCGGAACCGCGCCCGCGCAATCCTCGTTGATACAGACAAACGTGACCCGCGCGTGGCGGGCCGGGAATTACGCCGGAAACGACAAAGGACCCTTTCATGCCGCGCGGCCAAATCAACGTCGCCCGCGAACTCGAATACCTGAGCGTCCTGGACGAGGACGGCAAGCTGGACGAGGAACATGCGCCGGAGGTCTCCGACGACGACCTCAAGGCCATGCACCGGGCCATGCTCTTGGCCCGGCGCTTCGACGAGCGGATGCTGAACCTGCAGCGCCAGGGACGAATTGGCACCTTTGGCCCTCTCAAGGGCCAGGAGGCCGCGCAGATCGGCACCGTCGCCGCGATCGGCGACAATGACTGGCTGATCCCCTCCTACCGCGAGACAGCCGCCGCCTTGTGGCGCGGCACGCCGATGAGCGGGCTTTTGGTCTACAACGCCGGCTACAACGAGGGCGGGCGCATTCCCGACGAACAGAACGACACGCCCATCGCGATTCCCGTCGGCACGCAGATGCTGCATGCCGTGGGCGTCGCCTATGCCCTGAAATACAAGGGCGAGGACAAGGTCGCTATGACCTACTTCGGCGACGGGGCGACCAGCCAGGGCGACTTCCACGAGGCGATGAACTTCGCCGCGGTCTACGAGACGCCCACCGTCTTCGTCTGCCAGAACAACCAGTACGCCATTTCGCTGCCGCGCGCGAAACAGACGCAATCGGCCACCCTGGCGCAGAAAGCAGTCGCCTATGGCGTACCCGGCATCCAGGTCGACGGCAACGATCTGCTGGGGGTCTACGCCGCCGCCACGGAAGCCGTGAAACGCGCGCGCGACGAGCACCGGCCGACGCTCATCGAGTGCGTCACCTACCGCATGGAGGTGCACACCACGGCCGACGATCCGACGCGATATCGCGAGGACGAGGAGGTCGAACGCTGGGCCAAGCGCGACCCCATCGACCGCATCCAGCGCTACCTGAAACAGCGTGACGTCCTCGACGACGACGCCATCGAAGAGCTGGAGTCCGAGCTGAAAGAAGAAATCGAAACCGCCTGGTCGCAGGCGCAGGAGGCCATCGAGAAGTACGGCGACGATCCCCTGCACATGTTCGAGCACCTCTTCGCCGAAACGCCTCCCTACTTGGAGGAGCAGCGCGAGGCGCTGGCCAAGGCGCTCGAGGCCGGCGCCGGCAAGGGCACCGGTCAGCCGCAGGCCAATGGCGAAGAGGCCGACGACGAAGAAGCGGACGAAGAGACGGACGAAGAGGCCGGGGAGAACGGCGACAATGGCTAAGCTCACCATGGTGCAGGCGCTCAACCTGGCCATGCGCCAGGAGATGGAGAAGGACGAGGACGTCGTGCTGCTGGGCGAGGATGTGGGCGTCGACGGCGGCATCTTCCGGGTGACCGACGGCCTGCTGGAGGAATTCGGCGAGACGCGGGTGATCGACACCCCGCTGGCCGAATCCGCCATCGTCGGCTCCTCGCTGGGCATGGCGCTGGGCGGCCTGAAACCGATATGCGAGATGCAGTTCTCCGGCTTCAGCTACCTGGCCTTCCACCAGTTCGAATCGCACATCGCGCGCTACCGCTGGCGCTCGCAGGGGCGCTACGGCGTGCCGATGGTCGCGCGCATGCCCTATGGCGGCGGCGTGCGCGCGCTGGAGCATCACTCGGAAAGCCGCGAGGTCTATTACGCGCATACGCCGGGCCTCAAGCTCGTCATTCCCTCCGGTCCGCGCAACGCCCGCGCGCTGCTGCTGAGCGCCATCCGCGACCCGGACCCGGTGATCTTCTTCGAGCCCAAGGCGCTTTACCGCGCCGTGCGCGAGGAGGTGCCCGATGATGAGGAAACCCTGCCCATCGGCGAGTCCCGCGTGGCGCGCGAGGGTGACGACATCACGCTCGTCGCCTATGGCGCCATGCTGGCGCGCACCCTGCAGGCCGCGGAGACGCTGGCCGACGAAGACGGTGTCGAGGCCGAGGTCATCGACCTGCTGACCATTCAGCCGCTGGACGACAGCAAGTTCAGCGAGTCGGTGCGCAAGACCGGCCGCTGCGTCACGGTGCACGAGGCGCCGCGCAGCTTCGGGCCCGCCGGCGAGATCGCCGCACGGCTGATGGAACGCTCGTTCCTTTACCTGGAAGCCCCGGTCGAGCGCGTCACCGGCGCCGACATCCACATCCCCTATTTCGCGCGCGAGCAGGCCTATCTGCCCGATGCCGAGCGCATCGTGGCCGCCGCCCGGCGCACGCTGGACTTCTGAGGACCGCAAGCGATGGCCAAGGAATTCAAGCTGGAAGACCCCGGCGAAGGCATCCACGAGGTGGAGATCCAGGAGGTTCTTGTCTCCGAGGGCGACGAGATCAAGGAGGGCGAGAACGTCTTCGTGGTGGAGTCCGACAAGGCCGCCATCGAGCTGCCCTGCCCCTTCAGCGGCAAGATCGCATCCATCGATGTGGAGCAAGGCGACATCGTCGAGGTCGGCTCGGTCCTGCTGACGGTGGAGAAAGGCGAAGCGGAATCGAAGGCCAAAAAGGAGGAGCCGCAGGAGGAGCCGCAGGAGGAAGAGAAAGAGGAAGAGGACGACGAGGAAGAAGACGAAGAAGAGGAAGAAACGGCCGACGAGGAAGAAGCGGAAGAAACGGCCGACGAGAAAGCGGCCGAAGAGGAGACGGAGGCCGCGGAAGAGGACGAAAAAGACACGCGTTCGAAGAAGGGCCGGGACGACGGCCCGGTTCCCGCCACGCCTGTGGTGCGCCGCATCGCCAAGGAGGAGGGCATCGACCTCAAGAAGATCGAGGGCACCGGACCCGGCGGGCGCATCATGAAGGAGGACCTCGAGCAGGCCGAGGACGCGGGCCGGGACCGCTCCGAGGAAGCGCCCGAGAAAAAGGCCAAGGAAGAGGCCAAGGAGCGCCCCTTGCGCACCCGCGGCATGCCCAAGCGCGACGCCCAGCTTCCCGATTTCTCGCGCTGGGGCGAGACCGAGCGCGTGGCGCTGCGCTCCATCCGCCGGGCGACGGCCAACCGCATGGCGATGTCCTGGCAGGAGATTCCGCACGTCACGCACCAGGACCTGGTGGACATCACCGACCTGGAGGAATTCCGCCGGCGCAACAAGGACGACGTGGAGGAGAAAGGCGGGCGGCTGACGCTCACGGTCTTCGCCATGAAGGCGCTGGTGAGCGCCCTGCGCGAGCATCCCCGCTTCAATGCCAGCCTGGATACCGAGAGCGGCGAGATCGTCCTCAAGCACTACTTCAACATCGGCGTGGCCGTCGATACGGACGAGGGTCTGATGGTCCCCGTGGTGCGCGAGGTCGACCGCAAGCCGGTCACCGAGCTGGCCCGCGAGCTGCAGGACCTGGCGCACACCGCGCGCGCCGGCGAGCTCGGCAAGCAGGACATGCAGGGCGGCAGCTTCACCATCACCAACATCGGCCCGCTGGGCGGCCGGTCCTTCCAGCCGATCATCAATTATCCGGAGGTGGGAATCCTGGGCATGGGCCGCGCGCGCCTCGAGCCGCTGGTCGAGGGCACGCCCGAGGATTTCCAGATTCGCCCGCGGCTGATGCTGCCGCTGTGCATGGCCTTCGACCACCGGGTGAACGACGGGGCGGATGCCGCGCGCTTCATGGCCACGCTGATGACCACCCTCACAGACCTCGAAGCCCTCATGCTCTCGATGTGAGGGGTGGGAGATGGACGGCGCGCTTCATGCGGGGTGGAAGTCGGATGATGTGCGGAAAACCTGGCGTCCCCTAGGGGAGTCGAACCCCTGTTTCCGCCGTGAGAGGGCGGCGTCCTAGGCCACTAGACGAAGGGGACGCGAGAGGAGGCTCGCGCCGGTGGCCCGGCGAGGCGTTACATAGCGAAGTTGCCTGCCCGTTACAAGGGGCATCGCGCCCCAGTCAGACCAGCGGTTTGGCCGCGCGCGGACGAGAGTGCCCGAGCCGCCGCTGCGCGCGGTCGCGTCTTCCGTCTGGGCCCGATTCTGGTCCCGGTTCTGGTCCCGGTTCTGGGCCCGGTTCTGGTCCCGGTTCTGGTCCCGGTTCTGGGCCCTCGTTTTCGGCCCTAGTTCTGGGCCTTATAGGCCTCGATGGCCTCGGCCAGCTCATCCTCCTCCTCGCAGCCGAAGAAGCCGCAGGCGTCGTCGAGGCGCGCCAGCGTGGCCTCTGCCTCGTCCAGACGGCCGGTCTTGAGATAGAGCTCGCCCAGGTACTCCAGCGCCTCCTCGTGCTCCGGGTCGAGGGCCAGCGCCTGCTCGTAGGCCTTTTCCGAGTCCTCATAGCGCTCCTGATGGCGCAGCGCGTAGCCCAGCAGGTTGTAGCCATCGGCGTCATCGGGGTTGTCGGCCACATAGCCTTGCAGAAGCTCGACCGCATCGGCGTAGTCGCCGGAATCGATCATGTCCGCGGCCTTGTCGAGGGGTGTCGGCTCCTTGTCGTCGGAGCCGCCGCCGTCGAAGTTGGCGAAGGCCACCGGCGTCCAGTCGCCGCCCACGAGAGCGCCCGGGGCAACCGGGGCCGCGGCCAGCAGGACGGCCGCCGCCAGAGTCAGCGCCAGCCGCCGCGCGGGTTTCGGTGTTCGGGTGTGCGTGCGTTGCATATTCGTCTCCCCTGCGCCGCTCGACGGGCGCCTCACGGATTCTACGGCGGAATATGGGAATCGCCAGCCCGCGCACGCCGGCGGGCAATCAATTATGGTTGAACGGCTAAACCGGCCCTGCGCGCAGACGGCTACTCGCTGACGGCCACGAAGGCGCGACGGCAGCTTTGCTGCGCCGTAGCGCCGGAGCCCTGTCCTTCGTCGCCCGCCGCCGCCATCGGGGTGGCCGGAAAGCCCACGTGCACCCGGCGCATCCAGGGGAAATCCTCGCCGATGCAGACATAGCAGGCTTTCGGCTCGGCGGCGTTCTTGCACCAGTCGGCGGGCCGGCATTCGCGCTCCCGAAGATCGGCGTCGTAGCGCTCGAAGAGCTCCGAGCGGTCCAAGGCGGTGCCGTAGATCACCGTCGCCTGGGCGGGCAGCGTAGGCTCCTCCTCGCTGCCGGGCTGACCCGGCACGATGGCAAAGCGCGGCTCGGCACAGACGCCGTGCAGCGGCATCTCCGTGATCTCCTTGGGCATGAAGAAGTGGTAGGCGAGCGACCCGCGCTCGACATCTGTCGTGCCCATGCCGGCATAGGTGATCAGCCCCACGAGGGTCATGAAGGCGATCACCAGGAGCCCGATCACGAAGGCGACCACGCGGCGCGCACGGCGCTTGGCCAGTTCCTTCGCGGTCATCGGCACGCCGCCTTCACTGCCCGAAGTAAACATGGCCCTGCCTTCGTCTCGGTTTCCGCCGCCGGCCGGTCAGTCGCTGCCGCCTTCGGCCCGGGCGCCGCCCGCGGGCGCGTCCGTCAGATCCAATTGGCCCAGGCGTGCGCCGGTTTCCAGATCGAGAACCAGAATCGTCCTGCAGCCGCGCGCTTCCGGCCCGTCTATGCGTAGCAGCAGACGCTCGTCCGCCGGAACGATCTCCGCCACCACGCAGCCCTCGGGCACGCCCACCTCGGCACGGCCAAAACCCGCCTGTGTTTCCTTTCCGTCGTCCAGCCGCGTGGCGATGGTGATCACCACCACGGCGAAGCCGACGAGGATCGCCAGCCCCATGACGAAAACGAGAACCTTGAGCGCGCGCATGTTTTCGTCCTTTATCCGCGCCGAGGCGTCGCCGCCACTCGCACGCCGGGAACTGAGCCAATGGACCGCGATCCCGAACGCCACAGCTTTACCGTCACCGAAGCCGAAAGCGGCGTGCGCGTGGACCGTATGCTGGCGGTGCGCCTGCCGGAACTCTCGCGCTCGCGGCTCAAAAAACTGATCGAATCCGGCGCGCTCGCCCTCGGCGGGCAGACGATAAACGAGCCCTCATACCGGGTCAAACCCGGCCAGGAGCTGAGCCTGGAGGTGCCGCCGGTCGAAGACGCCGAGCCCGAGGCGCAGGCGATGCCGCTCGTCGTCGTCTACGAGGACGCCGAGGTCATCGTCGTCGACAAGCCCGCCGGGATGGTGGTGCACCCGGCGCCCGGCAATCCGGACCGCACGCTGGTCAACGCGCTGATCGCCCACTGCGGCGACGGCCTGCGCGGCATCGGCGGCGTGCGCCGGCCCGGCATCGTGCACCGGCTGGACAAGGATACCAGCGGCCTTATGGTCGCGGCCAAGACCGAGCGCGCGCAGGCGAGCCTCAGCGAACAGTTCGAGAGCCGCGCCATCGGACGGCTCTACCTCGCCGTCGTGTGGGGCGTGCCCAGCCCCGCCGAGGGCGAGATCTCCGGCAACATCGGCCGCAATCCGCGCAACCGCAAGAAGATGGCTGTGGTCGCACGCGGCGGAAAGCCGGCGACCACCCGCTACAAGGTCATGCGCGCGCTCGCGCGCGGAGCGGCCAGCCTCGTCGAATGCCGGCTGACGACGGGCCGCACGCACCAGATTCGCGTGCACCTGACCGACGCCGGCCATCCGCTCATCGGCGACCCGCTTTACGGACGCAGCACCCACCGTCGCCGTGAGTCCCTAAGCGCTGCAGCCCGTGCGGCGGCAGCTGCCTTCCAGCGCCAGGCGCTGCACGCGGCCCACCTGGCTTTTGACCATCCCGTGACCGGCGAGCGGCTGACGTTCACAAGTGATTTACCGCGTGATCTCCGTCACTTGATCGACAGCTTGGAACAGGTATAAGCTGTGCCTCAATCTTGACCAATTCGGTCGGAATACTTGACGCTGAGTCTACTCAGAGGGTATGCATCAGCATCTGTAAATGAACGCGCTAGGTGTCTCTTCCCGCCCCATTCGTGCCTTTTTGGCGCAGGGCACGGGCGCGGGGGAAGGCTGGCATCCGGGAGGGCAGCGGACTCTCTCCAGGCCGGCGCCCCCAGGGGCAGGAGACAGCAAGGTTCGAAACACCGTTTCGCAACCGGCAACGACGGAAAGGTAACCCATGGCCGGCAACGTCCCCACAACGGTCAGCGAAAGCAATCTTGGCCGCTATCTGCAGGAAATCCGCAAGTTCCCGATGCTGGAGGCGGACGAGGAATACATGCTGGCCAAACGCTGGCAGGAGGACGGCGACACCGAGGCGGCACACAAGCTGGTCACCAGCCACCTGCGCCTCGTCGCCAAGATCGCCATGGGCTATCGCGGGTACGGTCTGCCGCTGTCGGAGCTGATCTCCGAGGGCAATGTCGGCATGATGCAGGCGGTCAAGCGCTTCGACCCCGAACGCGGCTTCCGCCTGGCGACCTACGCCATGTGGTGGATCAGGGCCTCCATTCAGGAGTACATCCTGCATTCCTGGTCGCTGGTGAAGATGGGCACCACGGCCGCGCAGAAGAAGCTGTTCTTCAACCTGCGCAAGCTTAAGGGACAGATGCAGGCGATCGAGGAAGGCGACCTGAACCCCGATCAGGTCAAGCAGATTGCCGAAAGGCTCGATGTTTCGGAGGAAGACGTAAGCTCCATGAACTCGCGCCTGGCCGGCCCCGACCATTCACTGAACGCGCCGCTGCGCGTCGACGGCGACGGCGAGTGGCAGGACTGGTTGGTCGATGAAGGCGAAAGCCAGGAGACGGAATACGCCGAGCGCGAGGAGCTGAGCCGGCGCAAGGCCATGCTCGAGAAAGCGATGGAAAGCCTGAACGAGCGGGAGCGCCATATCCTGCACGAGCGCCGCCTGAAGGAAGAGCCGACGACCCTGGAAGACCTCAGCCAGGTCTATGACATCAGCCGCGAGCGGGTGCGCCAGATCGAGGTGCGCGCCTTCGAGAAGCTGCAGAAGGCGATCAAGAACCAGGCTATCGAAGAGAAGATCGCCGCCAGCTGATGCCGGCCGGACGGTCGCGGCGCATCGCGGCTTTGCCTAGCGCCCCAGGAAGGGGTCGCGCACCAGGATCGTATCCTCGCGCTTGGGGCTGGTGGACAGAAGGCTCACCGGCGCCTCGATAAGCTCCTCGATGCGGCGGATGTATTTGATCGCGGTCGCGGGAAGGTCGGCCCAGGACCGCGCTCCCTGCGTGGATTCGCTCCAGCCTTCCAGCGTCTCGTAAATCGGCTCGGCCGCCGCTTGCATCGACGACAGCGCCGGCAGATGGTCGGTGCGCTCGCCGCCGATGTCATACCCCGTGCAGACTTTCAGCGGGCCGACGCCGTCCAGCACGTCCAGCTTGGTCAGCGCAATCCCGTCGATGCCGCCGATCTTGATGGCCTGGCGCACCATCGCCGCGTCGAACCATCCGCAACGCCGCGCCCGGCCCGTCACCGTGCCGAACTCGTTGCCGCGCTCGCCCAGAAGCCGCCCGGTTTCGTCCTCCAGCTCCGTGGGAAACGGCCCGGAGCCGACGCGCGTGGTATAGGCCTTGGTGATCCCCAAAACATAGTCCACGCCACGCGCCGGAAAACCGGCGCCGGCCGCCGCCTGACCGGCCAGGGTGTTCGAGGAGGTGACGAAGGGATAGGTCCCGTGGTCCACGTCCAGCATCGCTCCCTGGGCGCCCTCGAACAGGATTCGGCGATTCGATTTCAGCGCCCTGTCGAGCCGATGCCAGACCCTGTCCGCGAACGGCAGAACCTTGGGCGCCACCGCCAGCAAGCTGTCGATCGTGGTTTGTCTGTCGACCGGCTCGTGGCCCAGGCCGGTCAGCAGCGCATTGTGGTGAAGCAGCAGGGAATCCACGCGCCGGCCCAGGTTCTCCGGATCGGCCAGGTCGCAAAGCCGTATCGCCCGGCGGCCCACCTTGTCCTCGTAGGCCGGACCGATGCCGCGGCCCGTCGTGCCCAGCTTGTCGTCGCCGCGCGCGGCCTCGCGGACGCGGTCGACCATGCCATGCATGGGCAGGATCAGCGCCGCGTTGTCGGCGATTTTCAACCGCTCAGGCGTCAGTTCCACGCCCTGTTCGCGCAGGCGGTCGATCTCCTCCGCCAGCGCCCAGGGATCGACGACCACGCCGTTGCCGATAATGGAAAGCTTGTCCGGCCGCACCACCCCGGACGGCAGCAGCGAAAGCTTGTACGTGACACCGTCCACGACCAGCGTATGCCCGGCGTTGTGACCGCCCTGGAATCGCACCACGACATCCGCACGCTCCGACAGCCAGTCCACGATCTTGCCTTTGCCCTCGTCGCCCCATTGGACGCCGACGACCGCCACGTTGGCCATTTCAGCCTATCTCCCGATCAAAGAAGGTGAGCCCCCTATCGCCTCTCAAAGCGCGACCAGTTCGCCGTCCACCAGCGCGTGGCTGCAGCCGAGGCGGCGCCCCTCTGCCTGCGCGTCGGTCACTGGCTCCAACCCCTGGACCGTAGCCCAGCCCTCCGCACGCAGGGCCGCGGCGCGTTCCGTCTGTGCATCGGCCGGCACGAAGACGCGCTGCTGTGGCGCCGGCTGCGGCAGCGCCCGCAGCACGCTGTCCATATAGAGGGTGAAGCCCGTCGCCGGCTCGCCCTGCCCGCCGTTGGCAGCCGTATCGTAACGTCCGCCGCGCCCAAGCTCACCGCGGACGTTGCGCGCAAACAGCGTGAAGGACACACCGGTCTGGTATTCGAAACCCCTGTGCTCCGAGGGATCCAGCGTCATGGTCAGATCCGGCCGGCGCGCACGAATGAGCGAGATCACGCGCGCAAGCTGCGCCAGCCCTTGTGCGGCCTCCTCCGGCAGGCTGAGGGCTTGCAGGCGCTCCAGTGCCGCCCCGACCGGGCCCGCGGCCTCCAGCACCGCTTCGAACAAATCGGCGTGGGGACCGGCGACCTCGGCCACGGCGGCGGCGTCCTTGCGGTCGAGAGCCGCGCGCAGATCGTCGCCGGTTGCCGGGTCGATGCCGAGACCGCGGGCGATGGCGCCCACCAGCGGCGGTAGCGTCAGATCGACCGACAGCTCCTGCACGCCCAGCGAGTCGAGCGCTTCGGAGGCGGTCAGCACGACCTCCGCATCGGCGCTGTCCGCCAGCGGTCCAATGAGCTCCGCGCCGACCTGCGCGAACTGGCGCTCCGGGCGCAGTTGCGAGCCTTTCACCCGCAGCACCTGGCCCGCGTAGCACAGACGCAGCGGGCGTGCCTGACGGCTGAGGCGGCTGGCGGCGATGCGGGCCACCTGCGTGGTCATATCCGCGCGCAGGCCCATCATGCGCTGGCTGACCGGGTCCATCAGGCGGAAGGTCTGTGGCGCCAGGGCCGCGCCCGCACCCGCGAGCAGTGTTTCCTCGAATTCGATCAGCGGCGGCTTCACCCGCTCGTAGCCATGCCCCGCCAGACAGGCCAGCAGTCGTTCGATCGTCGCCGCCTCGTGTGCGGCCTGCGGCGGCAGAACGTCCTGCAAGCCGGCCGGCAGCAGGTGGGCCTCGCCCGCCGCCGCTGGCGCCGACGGATTTGCCCCGCCGCCTTTATCGCCTGCCGAGGTCATGCCTCTGGAAACTCCGGGAATATCATGGTTCAGCGAAATGCCGCGGCGCGGGTAGTAGCGCGATTGCCCGGCACAGGGCAAGAGCGTGCGCATGCACGAGCCGTGCGCCGACCATCCCACTGCCCCTCGCTTTCGCCGCATTTTT
This sequence comes from Rhodovibrionaceae bacterium, assembly GCA_033722755.1. Taxonomy (GTDB): domain Bacteria; phylum Pseudomonadota; class Alphaproteobacteria; order Kiloniellales; family Rhodovibrionaceae; genus JAWVYK01. Next base: position 20,863 of record JAWVYK010000003.1, read on the forward strand.
GGCTAGAGTCCCGCCGCGAGCGAACGAGGGGATCCATACAGCGATGCGCCTTGTCCATCCAAATGCGCTGGCCGCACGCACCCGCGGGGCCGATCGGTTTCTGGGCTTCGCCCTTGTCGCCGCCGCCATTCTTTTGGCTGCGGGCTGGGTTCTGCCGCTGATGACGGTCAGCAAACTGCTGGTCCTCTACGACGAGGTGTCCATCCTCTCCGGCGCAGCGCGCCTGTGGGAAGGCGGATACTACCTGTTGTTCGTCGTGATCGTCGTCTTCTCTGTCGTCTTCCCGGCGGCCAAGATGTCGTTCGCCGGTTTCATGTGGCTCCGCCTGGACCTGGCGCGCCCGGGGCTGGCGCGCGCGCTCGACCTGATCGACGGCCTGGGGCGCTGGTCCATGCTGGATGTCTTCGTCGTGGCGCTGACGGTCGTCGCCGTGGAGGTGTCTCTGGTCTCCGACGTGGCGATCCACCCCGGCCTCTATTGCTTCGCCGCCGCCGTCGTCATCTCCATGGCTACGGTCCGGCGCATGACCCTGCTGGCGCGACGACTGTCGGACGGTAAGTCCGCCGAGGCCGCCTAGCGGGAGAGACGATAGGCGCTTCCATCGGCGAGCGGCACATAGAGATCAGAGCCCGTCTCGCCCCCGGCCCAGCGGAAATCGCCGACGACTCTTGCAGGAAGCCGGATCCGGTCGCGAACTCTCAGCTCTCCCTCGTCCAGGGAAACGACCGCGAGCGTCCGCCTGCCCATCCCGGGAAGGATCAACTCGGCCCTTCCGTCTGCGTCCAGGTCGCCGGCGTGGGATAGATCGAGCGCGCGCGAGCCGATGGCATGGTTGGAGAATCCGGCCCTGCTGGCGACCGGTTCCAGCCGCTGGCCCACGAAGCGATAAACGTGCAGCGTGCCGCCGATGTGCGGCGTTTCGACGTAGGCGACATCCTCGTGGCCGTCGCCGTCAAAATCCGCGGTGCCGGCGGGGTTGAGCCAGCGGTTCGCGTGTCCGACAGGCGGCGTCTCGTCCAGCGGCTGCAGAGCGCCGTCGCGCAACCCATAGAGGGCCAGTGCCGCACCACTGGCAAGATAGCTTTTGACCACGATGACCTCGCTCAGCCCGTCGCCGTCCAGATCGGCCAGACGCGGCTGCAGATCCTCGAAGACGGCGTCCTCCGGCAGCATGTAACGATATGTCCCGCCGTCGGAGCCGCGCACGAACAGGCCGCCGGCCTCCGTCGCGTCGCCCAGAACGCCGTGCCCGTAGCGCGCCGTCGGTGCGATCAGCCAAGCCTCACGAATATCCATATTGCCAAAGGCCGGACGCCCATCCGGCAAGGCGTCCCCCGGGGCAGATGCGGCCGCTGGCGCAGATTCCGGAGGCAGATGCGCGGCATCCACAACACGGCCTTCGAAGCCCAGCGCGTCGAGGAAATCCCCGGCCAGTGCTCCGCCGCCCGCCGCCATCAGAAGGCAAAGCGAGGCGGCCGTGGCCAACACGGGCCGGCCGATGAGCGCCTGGCCAGCGCGGCGCCTAGAACCGCAGCGGTTTGGCCTGGATGACATGTTCCAGCGCCTCGATCCGCTTCAGTGTTTCGCCCGGAATTTCCCCATCCACCTCGATCAGCGCCAAAGCGTCCTTGCCGCGCTCGGCCCGGCCGAGGTGGAAGGTGGCGATGTTGACGCCCGCCTCGCCCAGCGTGCTGCCCAGCGCTCCGATGAAGCCCGGCTTGTCCTCGTTGGTGATGTAGAGCATGTGGGGCCCAAGCTCGGCCTCGATCTCGATGCCTTTGATCTCCACCAGGCGCGGCTTGCTGCCGCCGAAGAGTGTGCCGGCGACCGATCGCGACCGGCGGTCGGTCGTCACCGTCAGGCGGATGAGTGTCTGGTAGTCGCAGTCGCGCTCGTGCTTGACCTCGGCCACGTCGATGTCGCGTTCGCGCGCCAGGACCGGGGCATTGACCATGTTGACGCTGTCCAGCATCGGCCCCAGAAGCGCCGCCAGCAGGCCCTGCGTCAGGGGCCGCACGTTGAGCTCGGCCACATGACCCTCGTATTCGACGCGAATCTCCTTGAGCCCGGTTTCGGTCAACTGCCCGGCAAAGGAGCCCAGTTGCTGGGCCAGCGTCATGTAGGGCTTGAGGCGCTGCGATTCCTCGGCCGTGAGCGAGGGCATGTTGATTGCATTGGTAATGGCGCCGGTCAGAAGGTAGTCGGCAATCTGCTCGGCGATTTGCACGGCCACCTTCTCCTGCGCCTCGGTGGTCGATGCGCCCAGGTGCGGCGTGCAGATGACCTGCTCGAAGGCGAACAGCGGATTGTCGCGCGCCGGCTCGGCCTCGAAAACGTCCAGCGCCGCCCCGGCCACGTGTCCGCTTTCCAGCGCGTCCTTCAGGTCGGACTCGACGACCAGCCCGCCGCGCGCGCAATTGACGATGCGCACGCCCGGCTTGGTCTTCCTGAGGGCCTCGGCATCGATTATTCCGCGCGTCTGCTCGGTCAGCGGCACGTGCAGGGAGATGAAGTCGCTGCGGGCCAAGAGCGTGTCCAAATCCACCTTCTGCACGCCCAGGTCCGCCGCGCGGTCCTCGCTGAGGTAGGGATCGTAGGCCAGCACCCGCATCCGCAAGCCCACGGCCCGATCGGCAACGATCGCGCCGATATTTCCGCAGCCCATGATGCCGAGAGTCTTGCCGGTGAGCTCGACGCCCATGAAACGGGATTTTTCCCACTTGCCGGCCTTGGTCGACAAATCGGCCGCCGGAATCTGGCGGGCCAAGGCCAGCATCATCGAAACCGCGTGCTCCGCCGTGGTGATCGCGTTGCCGCCGGGCGTGTTCATCACGACGATGCCGTGCTGCGTGGCCGCGGTCAGGTCGATGTTGTCCACGCCAATACCGGCACGGCCCACGACCCGCAGGTTCGTCGCCGCGGCAAGCAGGTCGGCGGTCACCTTGGTGGCCGAGCGGACCGCGAGGCCGTCGTAGTCGCCGATCCGCGCCTTGAGTTCATCGGGGGCAAGATCGGACTGCGCGTCCACGTCGACGCCGCGTTCGCGCAGCAGGTCCGCCGCGCGCGGCGCGAGCTTGTCGGATATCAGAACTTTCGGCATGTCGCTCTTCCGGCAAAGAGGTTTCGTTCAGGTGTTCGGCAGACGCCGCCCGCAGGCCGACCGTCGGCAGCTAGGCGGCTTTGGCATGCTCCGCCCGCACGCTCTCGTAGGCCCAGTCCAGCCACGGCGTCAGGGCCTCGACGTCGCTCGTCTCCACGGTCGCGCCACCCCAGATGCGCAGCCCGGCCGGCGCGTCGCGATAGCCGTTGATGTCGTAGGCCACGGCTTCCTCGGCCAGGAGATCAGCCATGCGCTTGGCCGCGGCCTTTTGCGCCTCCTGCGAGAGCGCGGCGAACCACGGCGCCGTAATCTTAAGACAGATCGAGGTGCAGGATCGTGTCTCCGGCGCCTCGGCCAGGAAATCCACCCAGTCGCGCTCGCCCGCCCAGGCGTCGATCGCCGCAAGGTTGGCTTCGCTGCGGCGGACCAGCTCGGGAAGCCCTCCGATACGCTCGGCCCAGCGCAGGCCGTCGAGCGCGTCCTCTACGCAGAGCATCGACGGCGTATTGATCGTGGCGCCCTCGAAGATGCCTTCGTTGAGTTTTCCGGCCTTCGTCAGCCGGAAGACCTTTGGCAGCGGCCAGGCGGGCTGGTAGCTCTCCAACCGCTCGACCGCCCGCGGGCTGAGCGCCAGCATGCCGTGCGCCGCCTCGCCGCCCAGCACCTTCTGCCAGGACCAGGTCACGACGTCGAGTTTCGGCCACTCGAGGTTCATCGCGAAGGCAGCCGACGTGGCGTCGCAGATCGACAGGCCCTCTCGGCCGGCCGCGATCCAATTGGCGTTTGGCACCCGCACGCCTGATGTGGTGCCGTTCCAGGTAAAGACGATATCGCGCGAGGCGTCGACCCTGCCCAGATCGGGCAGCCTGCCGTAATCGGCCTCCAACACCGCCGCATCTTCCAGCTTGAGCTGCTTGCGGACATCGCTCACCCAACCGGCGCCGAAGCTCTCCCAGGCCAGAAGGTCCACCCCGCGCGCGCCCAGCAGGGACCACATCGCCATCTCCACGGCTCCGGTATCGGAGGCCGGCACCACGCCGAGGCGCCAGTCATCCGGCATGCCGAGAACCTCGCGGGAGCGGGCGATCACCTCTGCGATGCGCGCCTTGCCGGCCTTTGCACGGTGCGAGCGGCCGATGAAGGCGCCCTCGAGCGCTGCAAGACTCCAGCCCGGCCGCTTCGCACAGGGGCCTGAGGAGAAGTTGGGATTGTTCGGGCGGCTCGCCGGACGTGCGGGAGCGGACATGGCCTAGGCGTCTCCTTCGAATCTGTCCGGAGGAACGAAGAAAGGACCGGATTCTGCGGCCGGCGCGTCGGTCTTTCGCGCCATCGGCCCGGCAGCGCGCAGGAGCATAGAAATCATGTTGCACTGCGTCAATGTGCTGGCCGGAGCATCCATCGGCCCCAATGCAAGGTTGAAAATGCCTCGCTTGGGACGTTCAGGTCTGTTAAGCCCTCCGATTTGCGCGAATTCGCGCCGGCAATGGAACGAAAAAAGATATCGTAGCGTCGTGACAGCCGAACAGACGATCCTCTTTGTGATACTGGCGACGAGCCTCGGCCTGTTCGCGTGGGGCCGTATCCGCTATGACCTCGTGGCGCTGATCGCGTTGCTGGCGGCGGTGCTGCTGGACATCGTGCCAAGGGATGAGGCCTTCAACGGCTTTGGCCATCCGGCGGTCATCACCGTGGCGGCCGTGCTGGTCATATCGCAAGCGATCAGCAAATCCGACATCGTCGAACGTATCGCGCAGATGCTGCGCCGGTCCGCCTCGCATCCGACGACCCATATCCTATCGTTGTCGGGATTGGCCGCAGTTTGCTCGGCCTTCATGAACAACGTCGGCGCGCTTGCCCTCATCCTGCCGATCGCCCTACACAGCGCCCGGCTCTCCGGCCGTCCGGCAAGCCAGATTCTGATGCCGATCAGCTTCGCCACGCTTTTGGGCGGGCTTATCACGCTCATTGGCACGCCGCCCAACATCATCATCGCCAGCTTCCGCGAAAGCGAGACCGGGCAGTCGTTCGGACTATTCGATTTCGCCCCGGTCGGATTGTCGGTTGCCGTGGTGGGCATCGCATTCATGTCGCTGATCGGCTGGCGGCTGCTGCCTCAGGACCGCAACACCCCGAAGGAAAACGACGAAACCCGCAAGCTGTTCAAGCTGGAAGACTACATCACCGAGGTGACGCTGCCGAAAGTATCGCCCTACGTGGGCCGCAGGCTGGCGGACCTGGAGACGCTGGGCCAAGGCGATATCGCCGTCGTGGCCCTGGTGCGCCGGTCCGACCGCATGCTGGCGCCCTCCGGATACATGCGCCTGCAAGCCGGTGACGTGCTGATCCTGGAGGCCGACGCCTCGGCGCTGAAACGCGTGGTGGAGGCCGCGGATCTCGAGATGGTGGGATCCGCCGAGCTTTCCGAGGAGAACCTGCGCTCCGAACGCGTGGGTCTCATGGAGGTCGTGGTCGCCCCCGGATCGCGCCTGGAGGGCCGCACGGCCCGTTCCATGCGCATGCACACGCGCTACGGCCTCAACCTGCTGGGCGTGGCCCGCCAGGGCGAGCCGATCACCGAACGCCTGGGCCAGGTGCGCTTCCTTCCCGGCGACGTGCTGCTGCTGCAGGGCGAGCGCGAATCCTTGCCGGAGACCTGCTCCGCGCTGGGCTGCCTGCCGCTTGCCGAGCGCGAGCTGCCAGAGACCGGCCGGCGCGGCGGCGCGTCCATGTCGCTCTTCGTTTTCGCTGCCGCCATCCTGATGGTGGTGGCCGGCATCATGCCGCCGCACGTCGCCTTCGTCGGCGCGGGCCTGATCCTCGTGCTCGCCGGTGAGATATCCCCGCGCGAAATCTATGAATCCATCGACTTCAGCGTGATCGTTCTGCTGGGCGCGATGATTCCCGTGGGCATGGCGCTGGAGACGACGGGGGGATCGGAGGTGCTGACCGCGCCGATTCTGGCGGTCTCGGAGCACGTACCGATGTGGGGTGTGCTGGGGATCATGATGATGGTCACCATGCTGCTGTCGGACGTCATGAACAACGCGGCGACGGCAGTATTGATGGCGCCCATCGCCATGGGACTGGCCGAGGGGCTTGGCGCGTCGCAGGACCCCTTCCTGATGGGTGTGGCCGTGGGCGCGTCCTCCACCTTCCTGACACCCATCGGCCACCAGTCGAACCTGCTGGTGATGGGCCCGGGCGGCTACCGCTTCCAGGACTATTGGCGCATGGGCCTGCCGCTGGATATCATTATCCTGCTGATTGCGGTGCCGATGATCACCTTCGTGTGGCCGTTCTAGCGCCGGGACTTCAATCCGGCATCTCCGGACGGCGGCGGAAGATCTGCGTGGCTGTGAAGCTGATGACCGGCTCGTCATGCTGATTGAGGCCGGTGTAGGCGCAGATAAGGATGCCGCGGTCCGGCTTCGAGCGGCTCTCGCGGCAGTCCTTGATCTCCATGCGCATGCGCAGCGTGTCGCCAGGACGCACCGGACGTAGCCAGCGCACCTCGTCGATACCCGGAGAGCCCATCGAGGCAGCGAAGATCAGGTTCTCCTGCAACATCATCCGGAAGGTGAGCACCAGGGTCTGGAAGCCGCTGGCGATCAGGCCGGCGTACGGCCCGGTCTCCGCCGCCGTCTTGTCGATGTGGAACGGCTGCGGATCGTAGCGAAGCGCGAAATCGATGATCTCGGATTCCGTCAGCGTGATTCCGCGACTCTCGAAGATCTGTCCGGCCTGAAAATCCTCGAAATAAAGTTCCGGCACCTTTTCGGCTCCTCTCCGCTGCAAGGCCTTTACGGACCGTCGAAGGGCTCGACCGTGACGCAATGATTGACCGGTCCGTGACCGTGGCCCAGACCCGGAGCGGCGGCGATCGCCTTCCTAAGGTAGGCTCGGGCGCGGGCCACGGCCTGCGGCAGGGCCAAATCCTGTGCGATGCCCGTCGCTATCGCCGAGGCCAGCGTGCATCCCGTTCCGTGCGTGTGCGGCGTGTCGATGCGCGTATCCTCGAATGACTCGTCGCCTTCGGCCGTGGCCAGAACATCTGTGAGCCTGTCGCCATCCAGGTGCCCGCCCTTCAGGAGCACCGCCTCGGGCCCAAGCGCCAGCAGCGCGCGCGCCGTATCGGTCATCTGCGCCGCCGTGGGCGGCTCACCGTCCAGGAGCTTAGCGGCTTCCGGGAGGTTGGGCGTGATTACCCGGGCGAGCGGTATCAGCCGCCGGATCAGCGTCTCCACCGCGTCGTCTTCCAGAAGCGAATGGCCGCTGGCCGCGACCATAACCGGATCGACCACCGTCGGTATCTCCGGGACGCTCTCCAGCACCTCCGAGACCGCTTCGATGACCTCGCTGTTGTGCAGCATCCCTGTTTTGATCGCATCGGCGCCGATATCGTCCAGCACGACGCGCATCTGCTGCTGGATGAAGTCGGGATCGACGCCGACCACACCGAAGACGCCTTGGGTATTCTGCGCCGTCAGCGCGCTGACGGCCGTCGCCGCGAAGCCGCTGAGCGCGGTCACCGTCTTGATATCGGCCTGTATGCCGGCGCCGCCCCCCGAATCGGAGCCCGCGACGATCAGTACGCGTCCCTTCATTCCTGCTCCCTTCGGAACGGCGCGGCGTCGCGGCTAGCCTGCAAGGCGGGAGATGCCATCGACGATACCGTCGACCACGGCCTCCACAAGCGCGGCATCGTCGCCTTCGGCCATGACGCGGATGACCGGCTCGGTGCCGGACTTGCGAATCACCAGTCGGCCACCCTTGCCGAGCTGCGCTTCGCCGTCGGCGATGACCTCTCGGACCTGGCCGTCCTCCAATGCCGCATCGTTGGCCACCCGCACATTCTTCAATATTTGCGGGGCCGGCTCGAAAACGCGGGTGACTTCGGAAACCGGTTTGCCGCTGGTTACGATGACCGCGAGCACCTGCAGCGCGGCGATGAGGCCGTCACCTGTCGTGGAGTAGTCGCTGAGCACCACGTGGCCCGACTGCTCCCCGCCCACGTTGAAGCCGGAATCGCGCATGCGCTCCACCACGTAGCGGTCGCCCACGGGCGTGCGCACCAGGTCGATGCCCAGGGCGTTCAGGTGGCGCTCCAGGCCCAGATTGGACATCACAGTCGCCACCACCGCACCGCCCCTCAACAGACCGGAAGAGTGCCAAGACCCTGCGATCAGGCCCATCACCTGGTCGCCGTCGATCAGGCGCCCCTTCTCGTCCGCAAGGATCACGCGGTCGGCGTCGCCATCGAGTGCAACACCAAGGTCCGCACCGTGCGCCACCACGGCTTCCTGCATCGTCGTGGGGGAGGTGGCGCCGCATTTGAGGTTGATGTTGAAGCCGTCGGGATTGACGCCTATGGGCACCACCTCGGCGCCTAGTTCATAGAACACGCTGGGCGCCACCCGGTAGGCCGCGCCGTGCGCGCAGTCGACGACGATCTTCAGGCCGTCGAGGCGGGTCTGGCGCGGGAAACTGGCCTTCACGAACTCGATATAGCGGCCCAACGCATCGTCGAGCCGGCGCGCCCTGCCCAGCCGCGACGGTTCGGTTCGGAGGTTGTCGCCTGCGGCGTCCGCGAACTCCTCGATCTTCGTCTCGACCGCGTCGGACAGCTTGAAGCCGTCGGGGCCGAAGAGCTTGATGCCATTGTCCTCGAACGGATTGTGGGAGGCCGAAATCATCACGCCGAGGTCAGCGCGCAGCGAGCGCGTCAACATGCCGACCGCCGGCGTGGGCAGCGGACCCAGAAGCACGACGTCCATACCGACGGCGATGAAACCGGCGGTCAAAGCCGGCTCCAGCATGTAGCCGGAGAGCCTCGTATCCTTGCCGATGACCACCACGTGGCGATGATCGCCGCGGGTAAAGGTGGCGCCGGCGGCCATGGCCACCTTGAGCGCGGTTTCGGCCGTGATCGGCTCGCGATTGGCCATGCCGCGAATGCCGTCGGTGCCGAAAAGCTTGCGTGTCATGCCTGCAAACCCCGTGTCCTTCATTCCCGCCCGGAATGTTTCTAGCAAAGTCGTCCGCGGCTGTCTCGTTAAGGCGTCCCTGGCGCGCTTATGCGCGCTCTTCCCCGGCGCGGCATGTCAGCGCCTCCCAGACCGCAAGCGCCTGATGCGTTTCGGCAACATCGTGCACGCGCATGATTTGCACGCCGCGCTCGGCCGCCGCCACCGCCGCCGCCAGCGAGCCGGAAACGCGCTGCTTCGGCGGCTCGCCGTAACTCAACTTGCCGATGAAGGATTTGCGGCTGGCGCCCAGAAGCACCGGAACACCGAGACCGTGGAACAGTGCTATCTGGTCCAGGAGCTGCAGATTGTGGGTCAGGCTCTTGCCGAATCCGATGCCTGGATCGACGCAGACGTTCTGCGGAGCGATCCCGGCCTTTTCACAGGCCACAAGGCGGCTGGCCAGGAACTGGTAGATCTCGGCCGCTGCATCGCTGTAACGCGGCTGGCGCTGCATGGTCTTGGGTTCGCCCTGCATGTGCATGAGAACGACCGGCACCCCCAGGCTCGCGGCGGTCGCCAGGCTCTGCTCATCGCCTGAAAGCGCGGTGACGTCGTTTATGATGCGCGCGCCGGCGGCGACGGCCTCACGCATGACGCCGGGACGCCGGGTGTCGACGGAAACCAGGCAGCCTTCGCCCGCCAATGCCTCGATCACCGGCAAGATTCGGCGCAACTCCTCGTCCTCGGGCACGGGATCGGAGCCGGGGCGCGTCGATTCGCCGCCCACGTCGAGGAGCGCGGCGCCGGCCTCGTGCATGGCCAGTCCTTCTTCAATCGCGCGCCCGGCCTCCAGCCGATCGCCGCCGTCGGAGAAACTGTCGGGGGTGACGTTGATGATGCCCATGATCTGCGGGCGGTCCATCGACAGGCCGGCGAACGGCGGACGCGGCGCGCTCAGCCGGTTGAGCGTGCGCTGCACCGGGCGCTCGCGGCCGTGCGAGCGGGCCCAGTCGTGCAGATGGTCGAGGGCAATCGAGGCGCGCTGGTAGCCTTCCACCTCGTCGTGGACGATCGCTTCCACGGCCGAGAAGAACAGCATCCCGCCGGCGAGCGTGCGCGCGCCCGGCACCCGGTCTGCGGGCCCGGAAATGGCCAGCGGCCTGAGCGCAAGATCGTCTTCTGTCATGATCCCCTTCCCCGATGGCCTGCGCACCGCCCGCGCCCAACCGCCG
>JAWVYK010000004.1:0-27040 GCA_033722755.1 Rhodovibrionaceae bacterium
CATCGGCTGCTATCTCTTTGCCGGGCCGACCGGCGTCGGCAAGACCGAGGTCGCCCGTCAGCTTGCCCATTCACTGGGCATCGAGCTGACCCGCTTCGATATGTCGGAGTATATGGAGCGGCACTCGGTCTCGCGCCTGATCGGTGCGCCGCCGGGCTATGTCGGCTTCGACCAGGGCGGTCTGCTGACCGACGCGGTGGACCAGCATCCGCACTGCGTCCTGCTGCTGGACGAGATCGAAAAGGCCCATCCGGACCTGTTCAATGTGCTGTTGCAGGTGATGGACTACGGCAAGCTGACCGACCACAACGGCAAGACCATCGACTTCCGCAACGTCATTTTGATCATGACGACGAATGCCGGCGCGGCGGACATGGCCAAGCCCGCCATCGGTTTCACGCAGGAGGTGCGCACCGGCGATAACGAGGAAGCCATCAACCGGCTCTTCACCCCGGAATTCCGCAACCGGCTGGATGCGATCATCAGCTTCAAGAACCTGTCGGCCGAGGTCGTGGGCCGGGTGGTCGACAAGTTCGTCATGCAGCTCGAGGCGCAGCTGGCCGATCGCCAGGTCACCATCGAGCTGAGCGAGGCGGCCCGCAACTGGCTGGCCGAGCGCGGCTACGACCCGCTATTCGGCGCGCGTCCGCTCGCTCGAGTGATCCAGGAGCACATCAAGAAGCCGCGGGCGGAGGAACTGCTCTTCGGCAAGCTTGCCAAGGGCGGGGCCGTGCGCGTCGACATTAAGGACGACAAGCCGACCTTCGAGTTGTCCGGCGGCGGCGGCAGCGGCCGCGGCGGCTCGGGCGGCTCCGGCGGCCCCGATGGGGGGCGCGGCGCGGGCGGTCAGCGCAAACGCTCCGGTGGTGGCGGCAAGAAGAAGAAGACGCCGGAACTGGTCAACTAGCCCTCGCGGCCAGGTCCCAAGAGCGGCGGCCAATAGCCCCGCTCGTCCTTTGCGCGCTGTTGCCAGGCTTCTGCGGCATCGTTGTCCGGCTCCCCGAACAGCCCGTTCCTGTGGCCCTCGGCCAGCATATCCATAGCCGCCACGTGGCCTTCGGCCGCCGCCGCTTCGTACCAGTCGCGTGCGCGCTTGCCGTCCTGCGCGGTGCCACGGCCGTACTGGAAATCCATCGCGAGGTCGAACATGCCGGTGCGCAGCCCCGCTCTCGCGAGGACCATATGCGTGGAGAATGCAAGCTCGTCGAGGCCCAGGTGCTCGTAGACGATACCGGCCAGTCGGTGTGACGGCAGGTGGTGCGGGCGCAGGTGCAGGGCGGTGCGGATCGCGCTTTCCGCCTGGGCGTAGTTGAACATGGTGGCCTGGGCGGCGGCGAGCTGGAAATGCGCGTCGGCGTTTTCGGGGTCCAGCGCGACCAGCCGCTGGAAAAGCCGGATCGAGCTTTCCTCCATGTTGTGGGACAGCATGACCCAGGCATAGTGCTTCAGCACCCCACGGTCGTCCGCACGCGCGGTCAATGCAGCCTCGCAGAAAGGCGTCGCCTCCAGGCTTTTCGTCGCCAGGCACTTGGCGCGTGCCTTGGGGTCGGCCTCGGCGGCGTGCGCGGACGTCTCGGCCGACGCAGCACGGGCAAGGCCTAGCACTGCGCAAATCGCGAGAGCCGCTATCAGCGCCTTTTTCGCGGAGTTGTACCCTGATCGCCGATCGGATCTTGCCACCCGGCTGCACAGTTCGGCGCCCGGCGCGGCGAAAGCGTGGTTAAGAGGTCGGTTGTTCATCGTTCAAGCCTTCTCCCAACATATGCCTGAAGGCCTAAGAATGATTGGGCACGGCGTGGCCCAGCTAGTTCTGAAACAATAGTAGATGGATGATTCCGCCGCGGGTAGGCTTGACTGCGGGAGGAACGGAAAATGAAGACGTACGATCAGTTCTGTCCCATTGCCAAAGCGGCTGAAATTTTCTGCGAGCGATGGAACGCCCTTATCCTGCGCGATCTCTGGAAGGGCTCATCTCGATTCTCCGAGCTGCACCGAGGCGTGCCGCTGATGTCCCCGTCGATGCTTTCCAAGCGCTTGGCGCAACTGGAAAAAGAGGGAATTATCACGCGCAAGAAATGCAAAGATTCGAAATATTGCACCTATCATTTAACGCCCGCGGGTCAGGAGATGACGTCAATCGTAAAGGCGCTTGGCATCTGGGGACAGCACTGGGGCCGGCGCGAGTTGGCCGACAACGAAATCAACCTCGGGCTTATGATCTGGGAAATGGAACGAGGCGTGCGACCGGCGGTCTTTGGATCTGGCAGAACGGTCGTCCAACTCGATCTGACCGACCAGCCTCGGGGCAAGTCCACGTGGTGGTTTGTCAACGAGAACGGGGCGCTCGATCTTTGCCTGAACGATCCCGGCTACGAGGTTGACCTCTATCTCGTTACCACCCTGCCGGACATGATCCACGTCTGGCGCGGCGATCTGCCGTTTTCAGAGGCTACGGAAAGCGGTCGGTTGGAAGTTCACGGACCGCTTCGGCTGAGGAGAGTGCTGCGCACTTGGCTCAAGCTCAGTCCCTTCTCGGTCTACAAATCGAAAGCGCTCGAACCCGCCTGTTGAACAGGGTTCATCCGCCCCCCTTGCGGTAGGGGCTCAAAGCCGTCAGTTCTGCGATTTCCATGTCCACCGCCTGGTTCTCGCGCCGCAGGAAGTCGGCCACGGCGGCCTCAAATCGGGGATCGGCGATCCAATGCGCGGAGAAGGTCTCGACCGGCAGGTAGCCGCGCTGGATCTTGTGCTCGCCCTGGGCGCCGGCCTCCACGCGTCGGAGGCCGTGGGCGATGGCGTAGTCGATCGCCTGATAATAGCAGGCCTCGAAATGCAGGAAGCGGTAGTCACGCTTGCCGGACAGCGACAGGCAGCCCCAGTTGCGGCCATAAAGCGCCTCGTCGTCGCGCAGATTGAGCGCGCCGGCCACCGGCAACCCGTCCTCCTCCGCGAGGACCAGCACCACCCGGTCGCCCAGGCGCTGGCCCAGCAGATCGAAGAACTCCCGCGTCAGGTAGGCCTGGCCCCAGCGCTTGTCGGTGGTGTTGCGGTAGAAGCGGTAGAAAGCGTCCCAGTGGCGCCGGCCCAGTTCTTGACCGTGGATTGCCGTGAGCGCGATGCCGCTGGCCTCGACCTCGCGGCGTTCCTTGCGGATCTGCTTGCGCTTGCGCGAGGCCAGGGCGGCCAGAAAGGCGTCGAAATCGGCGTAGCCGTCGTTGTGCCAGTGATATTGCACGCCGCGTCGCTGCAACAGGCCGATGTCTCCCAGCAAATCCCATTCCGGATGCGTGGGAAAGGTCACGTGCAGTGAAGAGACCCGATGCCGCTTGGCCAGGCTCTGCATGCCGGCGGCAAGCGCCCTGCGAAGCTGGTCCTGCAGCTTCGCCTCGAGGCCCTCGCGGACCAGCAGGCGCGGGCCGGTGACCGGCGTAAAGGGCACCGAGGACTGCAGCTTCGGATAATACTGGCCGCCGGCGCGCTCCCAGGCGTCGGCCCATCCCCAATCGAAGACGTATTCACCGAAGGAATGCGACTTTAGGTAGCAGGGCGCGCAGGCGAGCAGCCCTCCATCGTCGCCGCGGATGGCCAAGTGCTGCGGCAGCCAGCCGGTGTCTCCCGCCGCCGATCCGCTGTCTTCAAGTGCGCTCAGAAAAGCGTGCGACAAAAAGGGGTTGCCCTTCATGCCGTCGATGCCGGCGCAGGCGTCCCACTCGCGCGCGGGCGCGTCGTGGATCGATCCGAGAATGTGGATTTCGATCTTCTGCGGTATCTGGGCGGACTCGCCGTGCCGGTCGGCGCCGTCGGGCATGGGCCTTTGATTTTCTCCTGCGCAAAGCTGTCGCTAAAGATAAAAGTGAGGCGCGGCGGGCGCGCAGGCAAGCCAGCGCGGCCGGAAAATCCCCCGAACTGCTTGATTCAGCCGTGCGTGCCGAATTCGTCGCGCGCCTCGAACCAGCCGTTCTCCCAGGCCAGATGCTCGACGGTGTCGAAGGGGAAGGGATTGTCCGCCAGGGACTTGCCGCCGCGGTAGGCCGCGAAGCCCATATCGTACTGTGCCTCTGCGGCGTCGTCGATATGCCGGTCCTGGCTTTGCGCCCTGATCTGTGCGGCGAAATCCGGAAAGCGCATGAGCACGCTCTCGTCTACGCCCATCGGGTTCTCGCGCAGCATAAGGCGCCCCCGCTCGGTCAACTGAAACGGCTGGCTGGTGCCGTCTTCCGGATCGGACTCGCCGTGCGGTTCGATCAGCCCGGCTTTTGCAGCGGTCAGCCGCGCGCGGCCCAACAGCCGCAGCTTTTCCGCCTCTCCGACCGGAGGGGACTCCTTGGCCATCGCCAGTTCCCGGTCGAGCTCCTGCAGGCAGGCCTCCAGCGTCGTCGCCTCCTGCGCTTCGCGCAGCAGGATGTGCATGAGGGCCGGCTGGTGCAGGATCGAATAGTCGTCGGTATCCATTTCGCGTGCGACCTCATCCAGGTGGACGTGACAGAAGCCGGTCTTAATCGTGCGGGCCCGGCTTTTCGAATGCGGTTCGGGCGTTTACCGTTGCTGAACGCAACGCCGCGAAGTCGGCATGGGCGTAGCTGATCGCCGAGACGGCGACAGGCAGGAGACAATCAGTCATGAAGGAATTCAAGACCAATGTCGTCGTGGGCGAGGGACCGGGCATCCAGATCGTCCGCCACGTGACGCACCACGGTTATTTCTTCGGCCATCACGACGCGGAACTGGAGGAGCGGGTGATCCCCGCCGCCGACAGCTTCACCCCGGCCAGCCTGACGTGGCCCGATCAAGCAGTGCTGCTGCGCATCCTGCATCGGGTGGTCAGGGTCCGGGTCGTCTGGGACGAGGAGTTTCCCGAGCAGCCGGAGACACTGAAATCTCATCGCGTCTTTCTTCGCCCTGGCGTGAGCGTCGTTCGTTCGCGCCAGGCGCTGCGGGAACTTCGCGACAGTCTGCGCGACGCCGCCGATGCGGACCGCTACTTGCGCCTCAGCAAGGCCGAGGCGCTGGTCGTCGACCCCATGCGGCAGATCTGGGGGATGCTGCGCGCCGGCGAGCAGGTGGCCGTCGGTTGATCTCTGACGCCGACCGGCATCCAAAATTTCGCTCTCCCAAGAGCCGTGAAGGCGATCCTTGGACAGGCTCCCTTGACGTGCGTTAAGGATTTTTTAATACTCGTTAAGGTAGGTATATGACATTAAATCACATCGCTACCCCCGGTGGCGTTGCACGAAGACGTTTGCCGCACCCACCGGCGCGCCCTCAGGGAAAAGCTCGTATGCCGGAAAATCCGATTCCGGAACTGGGTTTCCGCACGCTCTTGGCCTACTGGGCCAGGCGCTGCCACGGTCCTCAGCTTCCCACCCGGCGCATGCTCGATCCGGTCGAGCTCTTCGAGCTGCTTCCGATCCTGGCGCTGGTCGAAGTGGTGGAGGGCGGCGCCGATTTCCGCGTGCGATTGGCCGGCGCCGAAATAGAGGACCGTCACGACATGAGCCTGCGCGGCCGTTCGCTGAGCGACATCCGCAAGGACACCGAGGGCGCCGACACGACCGACCAATGGGGGCTGTCCGTCGAAACGCAGCGGCCGTACTACCGGCGGGGACCTATCCGCTTTCCTGGAAACCGGCACTATGACTATTCGCGGCTTATTCTGCCGATTGCGGCGGATGAGGGCTCGCGACAGACCGTGACCTTCCTGCTCGCGGGCACGAAGATGCGGCCGATCGCGCGCAAGGAGTTCGAGGACGGCCGGACGGTTGCTTTTCAGGTCGGTGACGATGCGATACGGGCCGCCCTTTCGGGTGGCTGACGCTCCGCACCTTCGCCAGCAAATGCCGCTCGGATCCGGGCCTCGGGTCGACCGCGGGTGCCGGCTTGGTTAAAATGCGCCCGTCAAGAGGGGGGGGCGTTGCGGGGCGCGGATGTCATGGCCGTTGCAAGAAGTCTAGTGTTGCTTTGCCTGCTCGGTCTTTGGGCGACGTCCCTGGCCGGGCCGCAACACGCGTCGGCGGCGCAAGACGGTGACGCGCCGCAGTGGCCGGGGATCGCCGATACCGGCTGGCAGGCGCATGCCGTGCTCAAGGTTGGCGGCGAGGAAATATCGCTGGAGATTTATCACGACGACGGCCGTGAGCGTCAGGAAACGACGCTCGACGGCACGCTGCAGGTGGTCATCCTGCGGCCCGAACTCGGGCGCGCCTTCGTCGTCCTGCCGGAGCAGGACGATGTGATCGAGATTTCGCTGGATGACGCAGGTGTGTTGCCGTTTTCCGTCGGATTCGACGATGTGCGGACGGATTTTCTCGGCGAGGAGATGCTGGGCGGTGAGAAGACTTGGCACTATCGCGTCGTCGGGCCGGACCGGCTCGGCCAGCACTTCGAGGGCGAGGTCTGGGTGACGCCGGACGGCATTCCCCTGCGCATGGAAGGCGAGGTGACCGCAGGCGGCGATTTGGTGGATTTCAGCATGCAGCTCAGCCTGCTTTCGCGTGGCGATCAGCCGGAGTATCTCTTTGTGCCGCCCGTCGAATCGCCCTCGGCCCTCTCCGGGGGCGGCTGAATCCGGCGGCTGTTTCCCCGGCATTGCCTGCGGCGCCGACCCGTGGCTAGGGTGTCGCACCGGTCCTTCCGTCGGCGGCCGGCGTTTCCAGCGAACAGAGGTCGAGCGATATGGCTGCGCAGGATACCGACGTCCTCGTCATCGGCGCCGGTCACAATGGTCTCGTTGCGGCCAATTATTTGGCGCGCGCCGGGCTGAAGGTTCGCGTGGTCGACCGCCGCGGCGTGGTGGGCGGCGCCGCGGTGACGCAGGAGTTCCACCCGGGCTACCGCAACTCCGTTGCCTCCTACGTGGTGAGCCTGCTGAGCCCCAAGGTGATTCGCGAACTCGAGCTGGAGCGCCACGGCTTGACCATCCTGGATCGGCCATCCGGCGACTTCTGTCCGCAGCCGGACGGCCGCTATCTGCAGATCGCGCGGGACCCGGCGCTGGCGAAACGCGACATCGCCAAATTCTCGAAAGCCGACGCCGAGGCCTGGGAAGCCTACGAGAGCGAGGTTTTCGCCATCGGCGAGGCGTTGCGCGGCCTCGTCTCGGAGACGCCGCCCAACCTGGGCGGCGGCTGGCGCGATGTCCTCGGCGCCCTGAAGCTGGGCAATCGGCTGCGGGGTCTGACGCGTTCGCAGCAGCAGACTCTCGCCGAGCTGATGACCATGTCCGTCGGCGACTATTTGGATCGCTGGTTCGAGAGCGACCCGATCAAGGGCAACTACGGTTACGAGGGGGTGATCGGCAACTTCGTCGGCCCCTACCACCAGGGCTCCGCCTACGTGCTGCTGCATCACGTCTTCGGCGAGGTGAACGGCAAGACAGGCGCCTGGGGCCACGCCAAGGGCGGCATGGGTGCGATCACCCAGGCGATGGCCCGTTCCGCCGAGGAGCACGGGGTGGAAATCGAGTTGGGCAACGGCGTTCGCGAGGTGATCGTCGATGGCGGCCGGGCGAGGGGCGTCGTGCTGGACGACGGCCGCCGCATTCACGCCCGCGCGCTGGCCGGCGCCTGCAATCCGAAACTGCTTTTCCTCTCGCTCATGGACCCTGGTTTGCTTCCAGACGACTTCCGGCGACGCATGGAAGGCTGGCGCTGTCGCTCCGGCACCTTCCGCATGAACGTGGCCCTGAAGGAGTTGCCGCGATTTGCCGCGCTCTCCGGCGAAAACGACGAGGCGCACTTGACCGGGACCATCAATATCTCGCCCTCGCTGGACTATATCGAGCAGGCCTATATCGACGCCCGCAGTCGCGGCTGGGCGCGCGAGCCCGTCATCTCGATGTGCATTCCCTCGATTCTCGACGAGACACTGGCGCCAGAAGGCCACCATGTGGCCAGCCTGTTCTGCCAGCACTTCAATCCTGCGCTGCCCGACGGGCGAAGCTGGGACGAGGTCAAGGAAGAGGTGGCCGACCTGATCGTCGAGACGGTGACACGCTACGCGCCCAATTTCCGCGACGCCGTTGTCGGACGACAGGCGCTGAGCCCGCTGGATCTGGAGCGCGACTTCGGCCTCGTTGGCGGCGACATCTTTCACGGCGCGCTGCATCTGGACCAGATCTACAGCCTGCGTCCGGCCGCGGGTTATGCCGACTACCGGACACCGGTCGCGGGGCTGTATCTCTGCGGCGCCGGTGCGCATCCCGGCGGCGGCGTCACCGGCCTGCCGGGCCACAACGCCGCGCGCGAGATGCTGCGGGATTTCAAGCGCCGCAGGGTGCCGGCATGACGGCCCGGCGAAGAGGCCAAAGATCTCAGTCTGCCGGGTCGGTTTCCGGCGGATAGAGCTTGGCCTGCGGGATCGCTTCCTCCAGCACCTTGACCATCTCTACGAATTGCGGTTCGTCCACCCGGTTCAGAGGAATCATCAGGACCAGCCTGGCATCTACGTAGCCGCCGTCGAACGGCGCCACCAGGACCCAGGTGTGCAGGCGCAGGTAGTCCGGCATTTCCTCGTCCGGGTCCGGCTCGTCGTCGTTGTGGATCGTGTATAGGTAACGCCCGCCATCGACTGCGCCGACCTGCATGTCGATCATATCGGCGGGCGGGGCAAGCACGGGCAGCACCTGCTCCTCGAAATAGCCTAGCAGACGGTCGAAGAGGTCCTCCCTACTGCCGCCTCCTTCCACCAAACCGTAGAAAACGTGTATCGCAATGCGCCCGCGGTCTCCATCCCGCCGGACAGCCCACCACGAGTTCTCGGAGACCTCGTTCGGCTCCAGAATGAATATATCCGGAAGCGCGAGACGCATGCGTCCGTTGAAATCCCGTTCCCGGAGTTCGCCCAAAAGATTGTTCTGATCGGTGATTTCGACCTTGCGAATCTGGCGTCCGAATATTTCGACGAGTTCCCTGCAGGCCGGCGTGTCGACGTAGGCGAATGGAACCACCAAGCTCCAGGTAACCGCGACCACCCCGGCGCTCCATATGTCGAGAGCGTAAAACCGGTAAAAGCGGCAGGTTTCGCCCTCGTCGTCAGCCAAATCCTGTACCGCGGTCAGCAGGGTTCCGTTCTGTCGGTCCTCGCTTGTCCGTTCGATGATGGGTCCTTGGTTCTCCAGGAAACGCCAGCTTAGGCGCTCCGTCGCGCGAAGGAGTTTGGTCAGGCCATCCGCGGAATTCTCAACGCCCTCCGTGACGGGCATATTGGAGTAATTCATGAACAGGCCGACGCCGGTTTCGCGGTCGCCACACCACCAGCGCCCGTCTTCGAGGCGTTCGTTGACCCAGTGCTCGGGTGCCTCGATTAGCCAAGAGTCGCCCACCCTTACGGGCTTGAGGGTGTGATGTTTCGCCTGCGCCATCGCGATGTTCCCCGATGTCTGCCGATCGCCCAGCAGGGAACATTATAGGAACACAACTTGAAGGCGCAAGAGAAAACGCTTTAATTGCCTATTCGTTGCGATCCGAACACCCGCGCGAAGATCGTGTCCACGTGGCGGGTGTGATAGGCGGGGTCGAAGCAGGCTTCAAGGGCCGCGGGTGCGGCCTTCTCCGCGATCTCCGGGTCGGCCTTCAGGAGCGCCAGGAAGTCGGCATCGCCACCTTGTTCCTGCGCTTCCCAGACCGCCATGGCGTTCTTTTGCACCAGACGGTAGGCATCCTCGCGGCTGATGCCGGCCTGGGTCAGCGCCAGCAGCACGCGCTGTGAGTTCACCAGCCCGCCCAGCTGCTCCAGGTTGCGGCGCATGTTCTCCGGGTAGACGAGCAGCTTCTCGACGACGCCGGCCATGCGGTGGAGCGCGAAGTCGAGCGCGATGGTGGCGTCCGGGCCGAAGACCCGCTCGACGCTGGAATGCGAGATATCGCGCTCGTGCCAAAGGGTTACGTTCTCCATCGCCGGCACGACGGCGGCGCGCACGATGCGCGCCAGGCCCGTCAGGTTCTCGCTCAAGACCGGGTTGCGCTTGTGCGGCATGGCCGAACTGCCTTTCTGGCCTGGAGCGAAATATTCCTCGGCCTCGCGCACCTCGGTGCGCTGCAGGTGCCGGATTTCCGTGGCCAGGTTCTCGATGGAGCTGGCGACGATGCCCAGCGCGGCGAAGAACTGCGCGTGGCGGTCGCGCGGGATCACCTGCGTGGAGACCGGCTCCGGCGTGAGGCCCAGCTTCCGCGCCACGTGCTCTTCCACGCGGGGGTCGATATTGGCGAAGGTGCCCACCGCCCCTGAAATGGCGCAGGTGGCGACCTCTTCGGTCGCCGCCGCCAGGCGCATCCGGTTGCGCGCGAAGGCGGCATAGTGGCCGGCCAGCTTCAGCCCGAAGGTGGTGGGCTCGGCGTGGATGCCGTGGCTGCGGCCCAGGCAGACGGTGTGCTTGTGCTCCAGCGCCCGGGCCTTCAGCGCCGCCAGCAACCGGTCCAGGCCCTGCAGCAGCAGCTCGCCGGCCTGTTTGAGCTGCACCGCCAGGCAGGTGTCGAGCACGTCGGAGGAGGTCATGCCCTGGTGCACGAAGCGCGCCTCCGGGCCCACGTGCTCGGCCAGATTGGTGAGGAAGGCGATGACGTCGTGGCGGGTCTCGCGCTCGATCTCGTCGATGCGGTCGATCTCGAAGCTGCCGCGTTGCCACACGGCCTCCGCCGCCTCTTTCGGGATCACGCCGAGCTCGGCCTGCGCGTCGCAGGCATGGGCCTCGATCTCGAACCAGATGCGGAACTTGTTCTCCGGCTCCCAGATGGCGGTCATCTCGGGGCGCGAATAGCGCGGGATCATCGGGCGCCTCGCATGGGCTAGGTGTGCGTAGCGGTAGGTCGAGGCGGCAAACAAGCCGAAGCCGCGCGGAGAGTCAACGTTGCCGAGACCTACGCCGGCCTCAGAGCAGGCCCAGCGACTTGAAGCTGGCGTGGCCGGAGCGCGCGATCACCACGTGGTCGTGCACCTGGATGCCCAGCCGTTGCGCGGCCTCGGCGACCTCTTTGGTCATGTCGATGTCGGCGCGCGAGGGCGTCGGATCGCCCGATGGGTGGTTGTGCACCAGGATGATTGCGCTGGCGCCCAGTTCCAGCGCCCGCTTGACCACCTCGCGCGGATAGACGGGCGTGTGGTCGACGGTGCCGCGCTGCTGGGCTTCGTCGGCGATCAGCTTGTTCTTGCGGTCGAGGAAGAGGATGCGGAACTGCTCCACGGTTTCGTGCGCCATGGCGATTCGGCAATAGGCGAGCAGCCGGTCCCACGAAGCGATTACGGGCCGCTCCTCGACCTCCTCGCGGGCCATGCGGGTTGCGCCCTCCTGGACGATTTTCAGTGCCGCCACCGCGGCCGGCCCCATGCCGGGGACAGCGGCGAGCGCCCGGACGTCGGCGCCGATGACGGCGGACAGGCTTCCGAAACGCTGCAGCAGGGCCTTGGCCAGGGGCTTTACGTCAGCCCGGGGCTTGGCGCCGAAAAGCAGGATTTCGAGAACCTCGTAGTCGGCGAGCGAGGCGCCGCCGCCATCCAGGAATCGTTGGCGCAGCCGCTCGCGGTGGCCGTGATAATGCGGCCGCTCCGCGCCGCCGTGTTGCCGGTCGGGATCCTCCGCGCTGTCCTTCATCGTCCGCCATGCCCCCGAATGGCTTGTTCGGCGGTCTCGGCCCGTCCACCGCTCTCACCCGGCTGACGGCCCGCCGATTCCCGTCGCTAGTCGTAGGGCGGCCGGTGCCAGCCCTTCGGCGACAGCGTGAAGATCTCGTAGCCGTCCGCCGTCACCCCGATGGAATGCTCGAACTGGGCCGAAAGCGACTTGTCGCGCGTCACCGCCGTCCAGCCGTCCTCCAGCACCATCACGTCCGGCCGCCCGGCGTTGATCATCGGCTCGATGGTGAAAAACATGCCCTCGCGCAGCTCGATGCCCGTGCCCGGGCGGCCATAGTGCAGCACGCTGGGCGCCTCGTGGAAGACGCGACCCAGGCCGTGGCCGCAGAAATCGCGCACGACCGAAAAGCGTACGCCCTCCGCGTGGCTCTGGATGGCGTGACCGATGTCGCCCAGCGTGGCGCCGGGGCGCACGACCTCGATGCCGCGCATCATGGCTTCGTAGGTGACCTCGACCAGCCGACGCGCCTTCACGCTGGGCTTGCCGACGAAAAACATGCGGCTGGTGTCGCCATGCCAGCCGTCGAGGATGACGGTCACGTCGACGTTGATGATGTCGCCGTCGGAAAGCCGCTTCTTGGAAGTGGGTATGCCGTGGCAAACGACGCGGTTGACCGAAGTGCAAATGGACTTTGGAAAGCCCTTGTAATTCAGCGGCGCCGGCGTCGCGCCGTGACTGACGATGAACTCGTGACAGAGGTCGTCGAGCTCCTCGGTGGTGATCCCCTCGCGCACGAAGGGTGTCATGTAATCCAGCGTCTCGGCGGCCAAGCGGCCGGCCTTTCGCATGCCCTCGAACTCGTCGGGGGTGTGGATTGTGATGCGTCGTTCCTCGGGCGACATGGTTCTGCGCTGGCCGTGCTTCACCGCTCGTCAGTTTTCCTTCGATTAAGTCCCGCTCCGCGCCCTCGTGCGGTCCGGCAGAACGACCGGCAGCCGACGGCTCAACTCGATCGCCTCGGGGCTAACATTGCACGCGTAGGCAAGCGTTTCCACCCCGCGTGCGGCGGCTTCGCCCAGCGCTCTCTCATAGGCCGGATCGATGTCGCCGGCCAACGAAAAACGCTCGCAATCGCCGCGCTGGACGAGGTAGAGCATGACCGCCCGGTGTCCGGCTTCCACCATATCCGAGAGCTCGGCCAGATGCTTGGCGCCGCGCGCGGTGACCGAATCGGGAAATTCGGCCAGCCCCTGGCTGCGCATGAGGTGCACGTTCTTCACTTCCACATAGCAGTCTGGCCCGCCGTCTTCGGGACCGCTGAGAAGGATGTCGATGCGGCTGGATTTTCCGTAGCGCACCTCGCGTTTCAAAATGCCATAGCCGGCAAGCTCCGGCACCGCCCCCGCGGCGATGGCTTCGGCCGCGATGGCATTCGGATGCGCGGTGTTTATGCCGACCAGGCCGCCGCCAGCGGCCACCAGCTCCCAGGAATAAGCGAGCTTGCGCGCCGGATTTGTCGACGGCGACAGCCAGACGCGCATCCCCGGTTCAGCCAGGCCAAGCATGGAGCCGGGATTGGCGCAGTGCGCGGTCACGCTCTCGCCGCTGTCGAGTGCGACGTCGGCCAGAAATCGCTTGTAGCGGCGGACCAAGCGTCCAGGCGTCAGGGGTTGTTCGAAGCGCATGGCGCGGCAACCTAGGCCCGCTTTGCCGGACTGACAAGAGCGTGAATTTCGCACTTCCGGCCTTGAACCCGGGGCCGCTTCGACGCAGTTTACGTTGAGGGGGACGGAGCGCCAGCGGCCGGTCAAGCCGGTGCGGCGCAGCGGCAAATGCCTGGTGAAGGTTCATCGATCGACAAGACCCGCTTTCAGGAAAGGGGGCAGGCCTCAGATGCAAGCGAGCAGACAATGGACTTCGGGCAAGCGCGCTT
Source organism: Rhodovibrionaceae bacterium (assembly GCA_033722755.1). Lineage (GTDB taxonomy): Bacteria > Pseudomonadota > Alphaproteobacteria > Kiloniellales > Rhodovibrionaceae > JAWVYK01. Next base: position 13,500 of record JAWVYK010000004.1, read on the forward strand.
TCAGCCGGGCTATAGCCGTTACGGCGATGCTGGTCGTGGGCGCCTGCACCATTCCGCTGGGCGGGCCGGATCCCGCGCCACCGCGCAGTGTCACGACGCAGCAGCAACCGACGGGCACCCTCGTGAGTGAGGGCCAGTGGGTGCGTGAAGACGCCACGGACGCGCAGCGTCGTGCCGCCATCGACGACTGCTACAACTACGCTCTTGGCTCCGTGCGCAGCTCCCAGCAGATAGAAGACGACAGCCAAGCCGCCCGGCAGACCGGCGCGGACCTGCGCGGCTATTCGGACTTTCAGCGGCGGGTTCAGGCGCATGCCGGCAAGCGGCGCATCCACACGCTGTTTTCGGAATGCATGCAGGACAGGGGCTATCGCCGCTACAAGGAAAGCAATTAGCGGCGCCAGGCCAACCAAAGGCAGGGCGCCTCGCGCCCGTTTTCCTTTCGTCAGCTCCAGGCTACGCTCTTTGCCCGCGGCCGATATTGCCTATCTATCGTGGTCATGAGCGACAGCAGCAATTCCAAAGTCCAGATAACGGCGGCGATGCTGATCATCGGCAACGAGATTCTCTCGGGCCGCACCAAGGACGCCAATCTGCCCTATGCCGGCGCTCGCCTGAACGAGATTGGCGTCCGCCTCGCCGAGGCGCGCGTGGTTCGCGACGTCGAGGAAGAAATCGTCGAGGCGGTGAATGCACTGCGCGCGCGCCATGACTATGTCTTCACCTCCGGCGGCATCGGGCCGACCCACGACGACATCACGGCGGCCTCGGTGGCCAGGGCATTCGGTGTGGACCTGATCCTCAATCCCGATGCGCACGCCGTTCTCCGCGATCACTATGGCGAAGAACGCCTGACCGAGGCGCGCCTCAGGATGGCGCATACGCCGGAAGGCGCGCGGCTGATCGAAAACCCGGTCTCGAAGGCCCCGGGCTTCCGGATCGAGAACGTCTATGTGATGGCGGGCGTGCCCTCGATCATGCAGGCCATGTTCGACTCCGTGCTGCCGTCGCTCAGCGGCGGCAAGCCGCTGCGCTCGGTCAGTATTGGCGCGGCCTTGGCGGAGGGCGACGTGGCGCGTCCGCTGGGCGCGGTCCAGGCGCGCTATCCAGAGGTGGAGATTGGCAGCTATCCCTATTACGGCGGCGATCGGCCGATCACGAACCTGGTCCTGCGTTCAACGGAAGAAGACCGGCTGGAACTTGCAGCCGAGGAGGTCCGCGCCATGGTTCGCGATCTGGGGGTCGAGCCCATGGACAATCCCCTGCGCGCGGACGACCGCCGCTAGGGGAATTCGGTAAAGCATGTATGTGCCGGGAGAAGCGTGCTTCCCATGAGCCTGCATCCTCATGAAAAACGGGCCCTCAGATTTCTGGGCATCCACTTGGCGGGCGGAAGCTTGGGCGCAGCACTCTTCGGCGGCCTGATCCTCTGGTTCGACCTCTTCGGCATCCGCACTATGGCCGGAGAGTCGGATCTCGGCTGGCTGGCGGTCGCCTTGCTGTTCTTTGGCCTGGTCATCACCTTCGGCTCTGTCGCCATGGGCATCGGCGTGATGCGCGAAGGCAGCGACGAGCGCTAGCCGCCCAACTTTGCGAGCCCCGAAGTCCGGGACGGAGGCGATGACCGCACGGGAATTCTTCGAAAATGCGCTGGGCGTGGCCCTGGTGGCGCTATTCGTGCTGCTGGTGGCCGGCGGCGTGCTTTTTGCGCTGGGTTCCGTGCCGCTGCTGGTCGCGTTCTTTCCGCTGAGCGTGACGCTTCTGGCCATAGTCATTCTCGTGGCCTACCTGCGCCACCGCCGGGCCCGGCGTCGCCGCCCCGACTACGAGAACGAGCTCGACTGACCGGTCAGCCGGAGATATAGGCCCGCAGCTGCGAGGCCTCCGCCTCGAGTTCGTCCAGCCGGTGCTTGACCACGTCGCCGATGGAGACAATGCCGGTCAGCTTTCCTTTCTCCACGACGGGCAGGTGGCGAAAGCGGCCCTCCGTCATCTGGCGCATCAGGTCTTCGATACGGTCCTGCGGCTTGCAGGTGACAACGTCGCTCGTCATCAGGTCGCTGACTTTCTTCTCCATCAGGTCGCCACCGTCCTCGGCGAGGCTGCGCACGATGTCGCGTTCGGAGAGGATGCCGATCAGTTGACCGTCCTTGTCGGTGACCACGAGGGCGCCGACATTCGCCTGCCTGAGCACAGCGACTGCCTCTGAAACCGGTGTATCCGGGCTGATGCCGGCGATTTCGCCTTGCTTGCTGTTCAGGAGCTGGCGAACGTTCATGGGATACCTCCTGCCTCAAAATCACGCTTATTTGATATTGTGCCCGAACCGGCGGCGAATCAGAAGCCCAACCGTGGTGCCATTCGTATCGGAGTAAAGAGGCCCAAGTCATGTCCGACAAACCCACCGACCAGCGCGGGCTGCCGCTTACCACGGCGAGCGCCGAAGCGGCCCGTCATTACGACGACGCCGTGGACGCCTATCTGGAATACCGGAAGACGGCCGGCCAACACCTGAAGCAGGCACTGGAAGCCGACCCGCAGTTCGCTTTGGCGCATTGCCTGAAAGGCTATTTCCTAATGCTTTTCGGGACGACGGCCACGCACGACGGCGCGCGCAAGGCGCTGGCGGCGGCGCGGCAGGCGCAAGACGGGCTGAGCGCGCGGGAGGCGGCACATCTGGACGCGCTGGAGGCCTGGCTCGCCGGCGATGTCGTGGGCGCCGGGCGCATCTGGGAGGCCATTCTGGTCGACCACCCGCTCGATATCCTCGCCTTGCGGCTGCAGCATTTCAACGCGTTCTGGATGGGCGACAGCCGGTCGCTGCGCGACACGGTGGCGGGCGCACTGGGCGCCTGGAGCAGTGCGCTGCCCGGATATTCGAACCTTCTGGGTATGCTCTCATTCGGGCTGGAGGAGACGGGCGACTACGCCGCCGCCGAGAGTTTCGGCCGCCGCGCCGCGGAGCAGAACCCGGACGATCTCTGGGCCGTGCACGCGGTGGCTCACGTGCTGGAAATGCAGGGCCGGCTGCGCGACGGGCTCGCCTGGCTCGATCAGCCGCCCGGCACCTGGTCGGACCGCAATCCCTTCAAGGATCACCTGTGGTGGCACACCGCGCTCTTCCCGCTGGAGATGGGCGACTACGACCGGGTGCTGGCGCTCTACGACGCGGAGGTCGCCGTCGACGAGAACGGCTTCTACCTGGATGTGCAAAATGCGGCTTCCCTGCTGCTGCGCCTGGAGTTGCTTGGCGTCGATGTGGGTGAGCGATGGGAGGCCCTGGGCGCGGTCGCGGCGGAACGTGTGGACGATCATGTTCTGGCGTTCACCGACATCCACTTCGCCATGTCGCTTGCCGCTGCCGGCCGAAAAGATGACCTGGCGCGGCAGATCGCCTCGCTGCAAGGCTTCGCGGAGGGCGAGGGCCACGTGCAAGCGGTCACCAGGGACGCCACGCTGCCGCTGATCGAGGCGGTGGCGGCGCACCGCGAAGGTGATCACGCACGCGCCATTGACCTGCTGCTGGAGACGCGGGCGCGCTGGCCAGAGGTCGGCGCCAGTCATGCGCAGCGCGACATCTTCACCCAGATTCTGATCGCCAGCGCGATGGCAGCCGGGCGCTGGACGCTGGCGCGCAACCTGCTGTCCGAGCGCACGGTCCTCAGGCCGAACAGTTGGGGCAGCTGGCTGCACTATGCTGAGGTTCTGGAGGCACTCGGAGAGAACGCGGCGGCGGCGATGGCTCAGGCGCGCGCTGCCGCGGTGCCGCCCGCGGCAAGGGGCTGAGACGATATCAGTGGTATCCGGGAAGTGGGCCTTCAGGCGGCTTCCACAGCCCGCGGCCAGGCCTGCAGTGTGAAGGCGCCGAGCCCCGCGATAAGCGCGATGAGGCCGATGAAGCCGCCGACGAAAGGAATGGCGGTCAGCAACGCCAGCAACGCCAGGCCCACGGCCGACCACCAGAGACGCTGCCAGAATCTCTCCGGCGCGCCTTCCCGATGGCCGATGGCGCGAAGCCGCTGGCCGATCCAATAACCGGCGACCACCAGCGCGAAGGCCAGCGCCACCACATAGATCGCCAGCAGCACGACGCCAAGCGGCGCGCCCACGAGCGTGGTGAAAAGCAGCACCGCGCCGGCTGGTGCGCCCACCAGTACCGCGAAGCCGAGCCCGAGGCTGGCCCAGGTGCGCCTGCCCATGGTTTGGGCGGCGGAATCGAGCAAGCGGGGCACCAGTCCCTGCGCGGCGGCGGCCAGCAGCACCAGTGCGACGAGCCCGCCGAGGGCCGCCAGGATGATTGCGCCGACGATCCCGAAAAAGCCCAGCGGCGATTCGAACTCCTCGGCCATGCGCCGCTCGATGGGCCCGCCGATCTGCGCCCGCGAGGAAATATCCGCCTCGCCCGGGCTGCGATAGCTGATGGCGCCCAGGATTACCGCATCGGGTGAAATGCGGATGTCGTCGGCGAGGAGGTCGAGATTGCCTTCGACCCGGCCTTCGATACGCACCCGCGCCGCGGAAATCTTCAGATCGCCCGCCACCTCTCCGTCCACCCTGACGTAGGCGCCGGCCAGTCGGACATCGCCCCCGATTCTGGCGCGGCGCCCCAGCGACACGCGGAATCCGGCCGCCAGGACATCGTCCTCGATTTCGCCGTCGACGCTGAGATTTCCGCCCGCGGCAATCAGGTCCTTGGCGGTCGAACTCGTAAAGGTCAGCCATCCGCCGGCCATGATCAGGTCTTCCAGCCGGGCGCCCTCGACCAGGATATCGCCGCCGGCGGCGAAGACGCCGTCACTGGAGGTGGCGTCGATCGTCACCGACCCTCCGGCCAGGAAAGACTGCGTGTGATGGCTGCCCGAAAGCCGGGCGTTTTCCTCTGCCAGCTCCGTCGCCTGCGCGCCGGGCATCATGGCGAGCACAAGCCCGGCGGCCAGCCCCAAGAGGCGAGAGTGGGTCATATTCGGGTGCTTTCGTTCGCGCCGCTCACGTCACGGCCTCAAGGTCTCGACGAAGGCCAGAATATCGTCGACCTGTTGCGGCGTGATTTCAAACGTGGCCACGTGCGACGGCAGATCGGTCCAGGGATCGATGCCTTCGATGCGGGTGAAGACGGGGTGCGGTCTGCGCACATAGAATGTGGAAAATCGCTCCTGATAGTCGTCCCGCTTGGCCAGGAACTGGAATGACGGCGTGCTGCCGATGCCGCCCATCGGGTTGAAATCGCCCACCACGTGACAGCGCGAGCAGTGCCGCTGCGCGACCTCGCGGCCGTCCTCGATGTCTCCGCGTGTGGCGTCGCTGGGCAGAATCTGCAGCACTTCGGGATGGTCCGGCGCATCCTCCTTCTGCGCCCAGGCGGCGTTGGCGCAGAACAGGGGAATCATGACCGCGAGGCAAGAAAGGTAGGCCCTCATGGTCTGGAGTATAGCGCCGAAAGTTTTCCGACGCAGCCGGCTCGGAATGTCTCCGCGAGGAAACCTCTAGAAAACCGGCGGGACTTCAGCGCCCGCCGCGCGCCGCCGCCGCGTCCGGATGGCCGAGCGAAGTCTCGGCCCGACGCGTGGCCTTGTGGCGATTCGTGACCATACGCTCGTAAAGCTCGCTGATCGCCTTGCTGCCAGTGCGCTCGAACAGGAAGGGGAAGACTGCATGCACGAAGCAGGCGAGTGACGCCAGGAACATGCGCCCGCCGAAGGAAGCGGCCATGACCATGTGCTCGCCGTAAGTCTCGTCGACCGAAGCGGGATGCTTGGTGAACAGCTCCTTCATGCCTGTTTCGCCTCCTTTTGGCTGCCGCTGCCGCTCGTCGCCTGTTGGCGAGGCCCTTGGCGCGGCCGATTCGTCAATTTCGATGGGCGCACTCTAGATTAAAATCTTTAGAAAATGTGCCTTTCTTTACTCATTTATGCCGAAGAATATAGAAAAACATTTGCCATAATGCCGAAAATATGGAAAATAATTCGATGGATCCGATCGACCGCAGAATCCTCCGAATCTTGCAGTCCGATGCCTCACGGCCGGTGGCCGACATCGCGCAGGAGGTGGGGCTCTCCACCACACCATGCTGGCGGCGCATCCAGAATATGGAAAAGGCGGGCATCATCGACCGCCGTGTCGCGCTGCTGGACCGCGAGAAGGTGAACGTGGCTGTCACGGTGTTCATCCGCGTGCGCACCAGCCAGCACAGCTATGACTGGTTGGAGCGATTCGCCGCCGCGGTCGAGACCATCGAAGAGATTGTCGAGGTCTACCGCCTGAGTGGCGATATCGACTATCTGCTCCGAGTGGTGGTGCCCGACATCGCGGCCTATGATGCGGTCTACAAGCGTCTCATCAGCAAGATCGAGCTTGCCGATGTCAGCTCCAATTTCGCGATGGAGGAAATCAAGCACACCACAGCGCTGCCCCTCGGCTATGCCAAGTAGCGCGCCCTGGCGGATGAGGCTGGTGTGGGTAGTTCTGCTGATCGCGATCTACGCGCTGGCCATATTCGAACCCGCTCACGCGGCGGGCGGGCAGGTGCTGCACCCGAAGCGTGCCGACGTAGCGCTCCGCGCCGCCCCATCCGGCGAAGCGGAAGTGCTACGGCGCCTCAACCCCGAGGCGCGGCTGCTGCTCTTCGAGCGGCGCGGAGATTGGCGGCGCGTCGGACTGTTCGGCGCTGTCGGGGTCGAGGGCTGGGTGGCCGCCGAGGACGTCTCGGCGCCGGCCCAACCGGCGCCGCCGCCCGAACCCAAGCCGATCCGTCCGGAGCCTCCGCCGTTGCCCGTCTTCCTGCTCGAGATCGGCGGCCGGCCGGCGCTCGAGTTTACCGGGGAATGCCGCAGCGTGGGCCGGGAGGGTTCGAGCGCGCGGCGGCCCTTCGCCGATCTTGTCCCGAAGACCTACCGCCTGCAGGCGCGCGCGGTGCTCTGCCGCGTCGAGAAGGAGGATTTTCGCGGCCGCCTCAAGGCGCTGCTGCGCCGTGACGGGAAGATTGTGGCTGCCGCTGAGACCTCCGCGCCGCTCAATTATGTGGTGGTGCGCAGTGACGGGCCCTGGGGCGCGGCCGCCGGATGGCGCGGAAATCGGGGCCTTGTCGTGCCGTCACCCTGATTTTTCCAAATTTTCGCCGACATTCCCTCGTTTTCACGATCCATAAACCATATTGGTCACATGATCGCGAGTAGTGACCCGTGTCACAGCGAGTCGTGATACGGGTTGGGACCATGACAGCGAACGAGAATGTGACGACTGCGTTTACCAACCCGGTGACTCGGTCGTCGGGGGCTCGAAGGCAATCGGCGAGGAGGCCGGGCCAATGATGACGCACCAATGGCAGCCGCTGTCGGCGAACGATCTTGCGGGACTTGGCGTCGGCGAGGTGGTGTATTTCCGCCGGATGGAGATCGAGGGCGAGTTCGTCGTCGCCGTCTACGCGGCTGACGGCGAACAGCTATGGGTCGCCGGCTCGGAAAGCGAGGCATTCCACGTTGCCGTCGACAACGAACTGGATCCCGTCAGCCTGCACTGACGCCGGGTCGGTCGGCAGAGACACGAATTTCTGCGAAAGGCTAAACGGAACGGCGGCGCCTTCCCGGGAAGACGCCGCCGTTGCCTTGATGGCCTCAAGCCGCCGCAAGCGGCCTGGGCAAGTTTTTCGCGCGATTAAAGCGGGCGCAGGTTGTCCGCCGCCGTCTTGCCGCGCTCGGTCACGGTCTCGAACTCGACCTTTTGACCTTCCTGAAGGTTGTCCAGGCCGGCGCGCTGGACGGCGGTGATGTGGACGAAGACGTCCTTGCCGCCATCCTCGGGCTGGATGAAGCCGTAGCCACGCTGGGTGTTGAAGAATTTAACGGTGCCGACTGCCATGATGGCCTCCTTTTCGAACACGTTCACAGTTGCTAGGTCGCTGAGCAAAGCGGACTTTGCCTTGCGGGTCGTCTGACGTCGTGGTTCGTAGGGAGACTGTCGGAACCGCACATGGCGTCGTGCGGAATAGGCAGGCACGCCGAGAAGCCAGATATCAGAAGTAGCGGCAACATAGGCCCTCGCGGCCGGTTATGCCAGTGACAATTTGGATTTTCCGCTGTGACAGCCCCCGGGCGGCGGCGGAATGCAGGATTCCCGCGACCTCGAATGCGGCCGTTCAGGGCTGGTCGGCCATCGGTTCATAGGATGCCGGGCATGAAGCGCTCCCCAAAGATGAGGACCGCCAATGGCACCGGCGAGATGGCAATCGCCAGCGTCGCCACGAAGTAGAGCGGCGAGAACAATCGGCTGACACCGGCGACGAAAACGATGCCGCCGCCCCCGCCGATCAAGGAGTTGCCGGGAATGTTCAGGGCCAGCGCCACCGCCAGATACCGGAAGCGCAGCAGGAACGGCACCCAGGCTCCGGGCGCCCGGGCGACCAGCAGGTCGAGCCTGTGGGCTTCGTCCATCGCGTCCACTTCGCCGAGGAAGGCCGCCGCGCGACGAAGGCCAAGATCGTGCAGGAATTTCTGCAGGATGCGCACCGGAATGTGCCGCCCCACCATGAATCCAAGGCTCAGTCCAAAGAGAGTGCAGGCATACATCAGCACCACGATCTTCGGACCGAAGACCATCATCAGCGACAGCGCGATTTCCACGCCGGGCACGAAGGGAATGGCGATCAGCACGACATAGGCCGCCGCCGAAATCATCACCAGGCGGTGGACGATGTACTCGTTTCTGGGGGTGACCTCGACTTCCAGCAGAACGGCCAGGTATTCGCCCAGAAGATTGGCGCCGACGATCACGCCAGCCACGACCAGAAGCACGCACAGCGCCCGCAGGCGGTTCGGCCGCCGCGACGCCGTCTGTTGCGCGCTCACTCCAGAGATACCGTCTTGTCCGAAGCCGGGTCCTTAAGGGTGCCCCTGAACCAGAACTCCTTCTCGATGGTCCAGTACCAGCGCTCCTTGGTCCAGGTATAGACACCCTCGATGCGGCCGTCTTCGATGGTGCCGCGCCAGGTGATGGTGGCGTCGCTCACGGGGCACTGCGTGCTGGCCCTGAAGGTCGTCTCGTCCTCCTTGAAGGCGACCCAATACGGGCTCTCGGGGAATCCGCACTCGATGCAGTTCTCGGAGGCGAACATGCCCTCTTGGAACGTCCAGGAATCGGTGCCCCGGGCCTCCTGCTTGCCGACCATGCCGAATTCGCCCTCGAAGACCTTGCCGTCGAGAACGGACCAGCGTTCCGGCGTATCCGCCGGCGCGCCCATGTCTTCGCTTCGCGGTCCGTCGAGGTCGGACATCCCTCCGGCCCCGGCCGAGGTGGCGAGAGCGCCGGCGGCGAGCGTGAAGGCGGCGATGGCCAGCGTCGCGGCGAGACGCCGTGCGGCGGCACTGCATCGGTCTACTGAGAATCCGGCCAATGTGCGAAGCGCGATCATTTCGCACCTCCTTGGCAAAAGGGAATTGCATGATAACGCATTCCGGCGGGCCAACGCGAGGGCCGCGACACCGGCCACCATCGAGGCCGGCCCAGCATTCTAATCCTTGAGCGGCAGGGCCGACAGCGCACCGTCGACCCCCAGAGGCGCATCGACGCCGGCCAGGCGCAGCATGTGCCAGGCCAGCACCTGGTTGCTTGCCAGGACCGGCTTGCCGAGTTGCCGCTCGGCTTCCGCAAGCACAGGCGTGGCCCGCAGATTGGTGCAGGACGCGAAGACCGCCTGGCAGTCGCGGGCCGCACCCACGCCAACCAGCGCATCCAGCACCGACTGCGGCGCAATACGGGCCACGACCTTCTCCTCCTTCTGCTCGAAGGAGCCGAAAGCGGCGACCTCGATCCCGCCGGCTGCCAACGATGTGCGCAGGGCCTGCGAGACCGGCTCCACATATGGGCTGACCAGGGCAATGCGGTCGACCCCCAGCGCCCGGCAGGCGGCCTTCACGGCGCTCAGCGGGTTGGTGACCGTCACGCCGGGCAGGGCGGAGGCGACGAGCGCGGCAACGGCGTCCTCTCCCAGCACCGTCGCTCCGGACGTGCAGGCATAGCCGACGGAGCCGAAACCGGCTTCCGCCGGCAGCAGCGAGGCGGCCTGCGGCAGAGTCCGCGTCATGCCCGGCAGGCTCTCCGGCGTCACTTCGGGAATGCACTCCACCCGGCTCAGCAGGACGCGGATATTGCGGTCCGGCACGAGCGTGCGGAAATCCGCCTCGATGGTCTCGTCGGCCTGCAGGACGATGAGCCCCAGAGTCGCCCGGTAGCCGACTTCTGCATCCAGTTCGTAGGGCAGTCGCATGGCGCCTGTCTCCCCCGCCGTCACCCGCCGATCACCGGCAGTTCCGGCGGCGCGCGCCGGGTCAGATAGGCCGGTCCGTCTTCACGGATCACGATGTTTTCCTCGTGCACCATGACGCAGCCGGGCGCATAGGCCATCCCCGGCTCGAGGGTGAGCACCATGCCGGGCTCCAGCACGGTCGCGTCGCTGGCGGTGTTGGACGGCCATTCGGTGAGCTGCATGCCCAGGCCGTGGCCGTAGCGCCCGACATCGTCGCCCTGGCTGCCGGCCGCGGCCAGAACCTCGTGCATCGCGGCGAAGACCTCGGCGCAGGTCGCCCCGGGCCGGGCGGCGGCAAAGCCGGCGTCTGTGGCCTCGAAGGCGGCGGCGTAGGCCCGGCGGGCGGCCTCGTCGGCGTGCGCGAAGGCGTAGTTGCGGTCGAAATCGCAGAAATAGCCGTCGAAGACGCAGCCGGTATCGAGGATCAGCACGTCGCCCGCCGCCAGCCGGCGTTCGGACGGCGGCGAGATGATGTCGCCATACCCGCCGGGCCCCGATCCGCCGACCAGATACGCCACATCGTCGGCGCCGGCCTCCAGGCAGGCCGTCTTGAACCGTCGGAAGACCTCGATCTCGCTGAGGCCTTCGTGGACGAACTCGGGCAGCCGCTCGAAGACGCCGGAGACGACACCGCAGATGTGGGCGATCTTGGCAATCTCGGCCTCCGACTTGATCGTGCGAAGCGCGCGCAGGATGGGCGTGGCATCGGCGGTCTGAGCGCCGCCCAGCCGGTCGAACAGGCGATTGAAGTCGGCCAGCGGCATGCGCAGGTGGGTCTCCGGCCCCTGGGCGAGCCCCAGCGTGCCGCCGGCCAGCGCCTCGCCCAGCGCTTCGGCGAGCAGACTGACGCCCTCGTCCTCCGGCCGCGGCGAGGACCATGTCCGGATGTCCTCCACCCAGGTGCGGGCCATGCATTCGGCGCCGATCCGGGGAACCACGGCGACCGGCTTTCCGGCGGCGGGCAGCACCACGAACCAGGGCCGCGTCGGGCTCTGCCAGAACTGGGTCAGGAAGCCGGTGAAATAGCGCACCTCCGGCTCCGTGGTCAGCAGCAGCGCGTCCATGCCGGCCTCGGCCATCATTGCCTGCGCACGGGCGCAGCGGGCCTCGAACTCGGCCGGCGGGAAGCCGCGGGCCGGGGCCTGCGCTGCCGTCATTGGCCGAGTTCCGGCAAGGACGGCGGCCACGCGGCCGGCTCCTCGATGATGGCGCGGTAGATTTCCGGGTCCGTCGCGCCTTCGCAGCCGAAAACCAGGACCCGGCTGTCGGCGTCGAGCCCGATCGCGCGCCTGAGGTCCGGCCGTGCGGCCACGCCGATCAGGCCGATCAGCCCGGGCACCGCCGATTCCCCCGCGACGATGGGCCTCTCACCGGCCTTGCCGGCGGCCAGCAGGCGCATGACCGGAGCAACCTCGTCCTCGCCGATGGAGATGAAATCCTCCGCCCCGCGGGCCAGCACCTGCCAGGCGAGCAGCGAGACCTCGCCGCAGGACAGGCCGGCCATGACGGTTTCCTCCTCGATCTTGACCGCTGCGGGCCGGTCCCGGCGGGCGCTTTCCAGAACGCAGGCCGCGCGCTCGGGCTCGACGATGACGACCCGCGGCCGCCGTTCGCCCAGCCGCTGCCAGAAGCGCGCCAGAACGGACGCGGCCAGCCCGCCGACGCCGGCCTGGATGAAGACGTGGCTGGGCGGCCGATCTGCGATCCGGTCGAGCACCTCGTCGGCCATGACCGTGTAGCCCGCCATCACCTGGCGCGGCACGTCCATATAGCCCTCGTAGGAGGTGTCGGAGACCACGAACCAGCCGTTATCCGCCGCCTCGCGCGCACACAGCCGCAGCGAGTCGTCGTAATCGCCGTCGATGCGCACGACCTCCGCGCCCAGCGCCTCCATTGCCTGCTGCCGCCCCTGGCTGACGCCGGCGTGGATGTAGATGCGGCAGCGGCAGCCGGCCATCTGCGCCCCCCAGGCCACGGAGCGGCCGTGATTGCCGTCGGTGGCGGTCACCACGGTCAGGTTTTTCAGGCGCTCCCGGAAGTCGCCGGCGCGGATCGCCGCCGGCGTGGCCTGCGTGCCGGCGTGGCTTTCCAGCCACTCCGTGGCCAGGCGCAGCACCGCGTAGGCGCCGCCCAGCGCCTTGAAACTGCCGAGGCCGAAGCGCTCGCTCTCGTCCTTGTAGAGAAGCTCTTCAATGCTCAGCGCCTGGGCCAGCGCCGGCAGAGCGACCAGCGGCGTCGGCGCGTAGCCCGGCCAGGTGGAAATCTCGGCCCGCGCGTCCTCCGCCATCTGGGCGGAGATCACCGCGTCCAGCTCGCGCGGGTAGTCGCCGCCGGCCGTCTCGCGGTGGCAATGGGCGGTGACGATCGTGCGTTCGTATCCCGGCTCCCGGTGGGTGGCGGCCGGGGTGTCGCTGTCGCTCATGCTTCGGGCCTCGCGTGTGACGGCGGCTGGGTGCTGAGCCTGCCTGCCTTGGCTCGCGCCAGCATGGCACGCCGGGCGCGCGGGTGTCCAAGCCATTGCCGCCGGGGCGGGCCGATGCAATATCTTGCGCAGTGGCCGTTTCGGCCGACAAGCCATGGAAAGCAGGGGAGCATGCGGAACCGATGATCGAGCGGCTGTTCGAGAACAACCGCGCCTGGGCGCGGAACAAGGTCGAGGACGACCCGGATTTCTTCACCCGTCTGGCCGGCCAGCAGGCGCCGGAGTTCCTGTGGATCGGCTGCTCCGACAGCCGGGTTCCGGCCAACCAGATCGTCGGCCTCGACCCCGGCGAGGTCTTCGTCCACCGCAACGTGGCGAACCTCGTTCATCCGGCCGATCTCAACTGCGTCTCGGTGCTGCAGTTCGCGATCGAATCCCTGCGCGTCAGCCACGTCATCGTCTGCGGCCACTATGGCTGCGGCGGCGTGCGCGCGGCCATGTCGCAGCAGTCCTTCGGGCTCATCGACCACTGGCTGAGACCGATCAAGGAGGTCTATCGCCGCCGGCACGAGAGCCTGTCCGCCATCGCCGACGAGGACGAGCGCCTCAACGCGCTGTGCGAATTCAGCGTCATGCAGCAGGTCCGAAACGTCGCCGGCGGCAATGTGGTGCAGAGCGCCTGGGCGCGCGGCCAGAAGCTCGCCGTGCACGGCTGGATCTACGGACTGTCGGACGGGCTGCTCCGCGACCTCCAGGTCTCGCTCTCCGACCCGGAGCACCTCGACGCCTTCGACCGATTGGCCGTCGGCGGCTAGAGCCGCG
>JAWVYK010000005.1:0-26538 GCA_033722755.1 Rhodovibrionaceae bacterium
TCGACGCCAGTGCCCACCTGCTCGCCGGCTTCGGTCTTCAAATCGCCCTCGACGGTGCCGCGGCCGGAGAGCGCGCCGATCATCTCCGCCTCGCTACGGCCCGCTGTGGAGAGCTGCCCGGTGATCGATACCGGGCCGCTCACCGGACCGAAGAGCGGCACCTCGGGCGCCAGACCATCGACGTTCACCTCGCGCGCGTCGAAATCCAGATCGATGCGCGCCGTGCCGCGGGCGTCCAGCGCGCCGCTGGCGTCCAGCCGGCCGCCGTTGAAATCGCCGCCCAGCGCGTTGATCTCCAGGCGCCCGGCGTTCAGGCTGGCTGCAAGGGTCGCGTTTTCCAGGCGGTGCTTCTCGTAGACCAGGGCTGCGCTTCGCAGGGCCACCTCGCCGTCCACGGCCTCCACGGTCGAGAGATCGATTTCCTCGCGCGACCAGCGCTCGCCGCTGCCCGAAGAGCCGCCCGCCGAGGCCGTGGCCTTGGCGTCGCCACCGGCCGCCGCCGCGCCGGCCAGCAGCGCCAGTGGAAGTTCCCCGGTCTCCAGGTTCGCATTGATCCTGGGCCGCGCTGCGCCAAGATCGAGCCCGAGATCGCCGTTCAGCGCCGTCGGCCCCAGACGGCCCACCAGATCGTCCAGGCGGATGCTCTGCACCGTTCCATTCAGCCGCCCGGCCAGTTCCAGCTTGTCGAAAGCCGGGTCGATGCGCGTGCCCGGCGCCAGACGGTCGACGAATTCCGGTAGGTCCATCTGGCTGAGGCCCATCTGCAGGTCGAAGGCCGGAGGCGAGGCCAGCGGCTGCACCGCGCCCTCGAAAGTGGCCTGTCCGCCCGCGCCCTTGAGGCGCAGGTCGGCGAAGGTGAGCAGGTCCATGTCGCCCTCGACGCTGCCAGTCAGAGCGAATTCCCCCAGGCGGCGCATCAGTGCCACGTCGGCGCCGACCATCTGGGCGAAGCGCGCCGGCTCGGCCAGTGCAAAATCGAGGTTGAGCGCGAAGACCGGGTCGCTGCCGAGTGACCGCAACGTACCAGAGACCTGGCCGCCCACGCCGCTCAGATCGCCAAACCCCAACCGCCGCAGCTCCATCTCACCGCGGTTGAGCGTGGCGTCCAGGCGCAGATCGCGGGCCGTCTCGCCCATCCAGGTCACCTGTCCGGCGCGCAGATCGAGGTTGGCGTCGAGGCGCTCGAGTGGACCGGGCGCGCCATCGCCCGTGTTGCTGGCCTGCCCGCCGTCCTGCTGCGTGCCGCCGTCACCGCCGCCAAATCCGACGCCGGAGGCCGGCAGATAGCCGTCGAGATTGATCTTGTCGATCGTCAAACCTGCGCCGATGCCCAACCGCTTGCGCAGGGCGACCGCCACGCCGCCGGAGATCTGGCTGACATCGACGTCGAGCTTGATATTCCTCAGGGTGAGCTGCTGCGGCGTCGCCTCCACGTCGGTCAGCAGGTTCATCCGCCTCAGCCGGTCGGCGCGCACGCCTTCCACCGCCACGCCCAGCCACGACAGCAGGCTGCGCAGGTTGTTCGACGCCGCCTCCAAGCGACCCTGGAAGGCCGGCTGGTCCTCGGCCAGCGAGAAGCCGCCGGTGAGGCTGATGTCCGAGCCGCCGGGCAGCAGGGCCAGGGCGCGCTCCAGCCGCAGCTCGCCCTGCGACAGGCCGAGCCGCAGACCGATCTGGCGCACCACCTGCTGGCGATAGACGACGGCCTGAACCGAGACATCGACCTGGGCGTCGATGTCGTCCGGCAGTGTGAAGCCGGCCAAGGGTTCTTCCGACGCGCCGTCGCGGCCGGCCGTCTCATTGCCGTTCTGGGATTTCGCCGGTTGCGCGCGCTCCTGTCGGGCCGCAGCCAGCCAGTCGTCGAGGCTGATGCGCGTGAGCTGCAGATCGAGGTTGGCTTGGGCAGGCTGGCCGGTGGCGTATTGGCCTTTGCCGGTCAGGCTGGTCTCGCCGATGGTGGCGCGAATCTCCTTTGCGGCGATGGTCGCTTGCTCGTCCTTGGCGCTGCCCTGAAATGTCACGTCCAGCTTGAAAGGCTGAGAGAGCATCACCGGCGCGGGTCCCCCGGTCAGGCGGGCCACGGCTGCGGCCAATTCCACCGCTTCGGCCCTGAGCTTGCCGCGGAAGGCGGTTTCGCCCGCGTGGATCGATATCGTGCCGGAAAGGTTCGCCTGGGCCTTGGTGTCCGGCAGCGAGAAGGTGAGGTTGACCGGCGCCGCGCCACCGCGGGCGATCCGTCCGACGGCCAGATCGAACGCCGTGGGAACGCCGCGCAGCACGGCGTCGCCGTCCATGGCAAAGGGCCCCTCCAGCGATTCGGCGGCAATCCGCGCGTCGATATCCTCGATCCGCTCTTCGAAGCTGCTGCGCGAATCCCGGTAGATCAGCGTGCCGTCCACCACGACAAAGCTGTCGAGGCGCACCTGGGAGAAAATGCCGGCGCCGCCGTCATCGCCGGCAGGCACCTGTTGGCCGGCGCCTGTCGGTTCGGTTTGCCCGGATTCGGGCTCGGAACCGAAATCCCAATTGCGCCGGCCGCCGGGCAAGACCTCGAGAAAGATAATGGGCTGGCGCAGTTCCACCGCGCGAACCTGCAGCTCGCTTTTCAGCAACGGCAAGAGCGCGACGCGAACGCGCAGCGACTCGAGCGTCAGCATCTCGGGCCGGGTGCCTTCCTGAAAATTCGCGACCGATACGTCCTCGGCCGAGAAGGCCGGCGTGGGCAGGAGCTTGAGGCTGACGTCGCCGTCGATGGAGACGCTTCGGCCCGTCGCCTGCTCGATGCGCTTGGCGATCTGCGGCTTGTAGTCGTTCCAGTCGATCAGTTCCGGCCCGACAACGATCGCCGCGGCGATAAAGGCGATCAGCAGCAGGACAGCGAAAATTACAAACCGCAAGGTAGATCCTCTTCCCGCGCACCGAGATCGCATGCAATTCCACTGCAAGCCGTTGCGCGATACCGCTTTTGCGCTAAGCTATAAAAGAAGTCGCCCGCTGCGGCAAACGCTTGCACGATACGTTTGCTGGCTGTGGGCGCAAATCGAGAGGCAGACATGGGCGACGTCGTCGATCTTGAGGCCTATCGTCGGATGCGGCAGGAGCGGCAGAAGCGCCGCCGAAGCCGCCGTGAGGAGGCGTCCGCGCAGCGCGAGGCTCCGGACGCGGGCGGCGAGACGACGGGCACCGACGGCAACGACGAGCGCGGCTCTCCCAAAGCCGACAAGTAGGCCGGCCTTTCGATCACGCGGCGTCAGCAACATGTCGCCGGAACCGGTCCCCGTCACACCGAAAATATCTTCCCAGGATTCATGAGATTTTCCGGATCGAGCGCCTGCTTCACGGCGCGCATCGCGGCCACCGCCTCGCCGTGCTCGGCCTGCAGGAACTTGATCTTCCCATAGCCGATTCCGTGCTCGCCCGTGCACGTGCCGCCCATCGACAGGGCGCGCAGGACCATGCGGTCGTTCACCTCTTCGGCGCGCTTCATTTCCTCGGCGTCGTCGGGATCGATCACATAGACGAGGTGGAAGTTGCCGTCGCCGACATGGCCGACGATCGGGGCCAGCAGGTCAGAGGCCTCGATGTCTTTCTTGGTCTCGAGAATGCATTCAGCCAGCCGCGAGATCGGCACACAGACATCCGTCGGCCAGCCCTTGCAGCCGGGCCGCAGCGCCAGACCGGCGTAGTAGGCGTCGTGGCGCGCCTGCCAGAGCTTGTTGCGCTCTTCTGCCGCGCGCGCCCACGCGAAGTTGGCGCCCCCGAGCTCCGAGGCGATCTCGCCGGTGCGCTCCGCCTGCTCGCGCACGCTCGCCTCCGAGCCGTGAAACTCGAAGAACAGTGTCGGCTTGGCCGGATAGTCGAGGTCGGAGTAGCGGTTGCAGGCGTCCATCTGCACCTCGTCCAGCAGCTCGATCCGGGCCACCGGAATGCCTGACTGAATCGTCAGGATGACGGTGTTGACCGCGCCTTCGAGGGTTTCGAAGGAGCAGACCGCCGAGGACACCGCTTCGGGAATCCCGTGCAGACGCAGCTGCACTTCCGTGATGACGCCGAGCGTCCCTTCGGAGCCGACCATCAGGCGCGTCAGGTCGTAGCCGGCCGAGGACTTTCGTGCGCGCCCGCCGGTGCGAATCACGCGCCCGTCGGCCAGCACCACGGTCAGGCCCAGCACGTTCTCGCGCATGGTGCCGTAGCGCACGGCGTTGGTGCCCGAGGCGCGGGTGGCCGTCATGCCGCCGATGGAGGCGTCGGCGCCCGGATCGATGGGAAACATGAGGCCGGTATCGCGCAGATGCTCGTTCAACTGCTTGCGCGTCACGCCGGCCTGCACGCGGCAGTCCATGTCCTCGGCATTAACCTCGAGCACCTCGTTCATCTGCGTCATGTCGATGCAGATCCCGCCCTTCAGGGCGGCGACGTGGCCCTCCAGCGAGGTTCCGGTGCCAAACGGGATCACCGGTCTGCCGTGGCGTGCGCAGATCTTGACGATCTCCGCCACCTCCTCGGTCGACCGCGCGAAGGCGACGGCGTCGGGCGGTGCGGTCTCGTGGTAGGATTCGTCATGGCCGTGCTGGTCGCGCACAGCGGCGGCGGTCGACAGGCGTTCGCCCAAGAGATCGCTCAGCTCTTGCAACGCGGACTCCGGTGTGGCGGTCTCCATCGTCATTGCGCCTTCCTCCTTGTTGCTGCTGAATATAGCAATAGGTCCGGCCGGAATCAGGGGGCACGGCCAAGTTCACGCAGATGTGCGACGCCCGCGGCGGCTGCGCGCAGCACGGCAGACTTGATCCGCCTCTCCTCTCCGCCGAGATGAAAGAGCCACTGGCGAAAGGGCGAGCACATGGCGATCGAGCTTCCGCTGGACGAAATCCGCGCCACTCGCGAGCGCCTGGGCGAGCGTGTCATCGAGACGCCGGTGTATGAATGGCGCGCCGAGGGCGTGTTGAAGCATTTCCCGCAAAGCACGCGGCTGTTCGCCAAGCTGGAGCTGTTGCAGCACGCCGGCTCCTTCAAGGCGCGCGGCGCGCTCAACAACCTGATGAGCATGAGCGACGACGAACGCCAGGCAGGCGTTACCGCGTTTTCCGCCGGCAACCACGCCATTGCCGTCAGCTTCGCCGCCCGCAAGGCCGGCAGCAGCGCCAAGGTGGTCATGCCGAAGAGCGCAAACCCGGCCCGGCAAGAGCGAGTACGCGCCGAAGGCGGCGAGCTTGTCCTGGTCGACACCATCGCCGAGGCCGAGGAGGCGGTCCAACGCATCCAGCAGGACGAAGGCCGCCGCTTCATCCATCCCTACGAGGGGCGGCGCACCTTTCTGGGCACGGCGACGGTCGCGCTCGAGTTCATGACCCAGGTTCCGGACCTGGATGCGGTCATCGTGCCCGTCGGCGGCGGCGGCCTGATCGCCGGAATGGCCACGGCCATCAAGCAGATAAACCCGAATTGCGCTGTCTATGGGGTCGAACCCTTCGGCGCCGATACCACATGGCGCAGCCTGCAAAGCGGCAAGCCGGAGGCCATCGACGAAGTGCGGACCATCGCCGACAGCCTGGGCGCGCCAAAGGCGATGCCGGAAGGATTCGCGCTGATCCAACGCCATGTGGACGATGTCGTGCGGGTCGAAGACGACGACTTGCGGGCCGCCATGGCCCGAATATTCCGCGACTTCAAGCTGGCGGTGGAGCCGGCCGGCGCGGCGGCGACGGCGGGCCTTTTCGGACCTCTCAAGGACAGACTCGGCGGCCAGCGCGTGGGCCTCACCTTCTGCGGCACCAACATCGACGCGGACACCTATAGCCGGCACCTCCACGACGCGCCGGAAATCGACTGAGCGCCGGCCCGCCGGTTTCTGGCGCCGGTCTTACTGGGCAGCCATGCGCGAGGGCAGCCAGGTAGCGATTTCCGGAAACGCCACCGTCAGCACGACGCCCGCCAGCAGCAGCAGGAAGAACGGCAGGGCGGCGTAGGCCACCTGGAAGATGTTGCGCCCCGTCAGCCCCTGGATGACGAAGAGATTGAAGCCTACCGGCGGCGTGATCTGCGACATCTCGACCACCAGGACCACGTAGATGCCGAACCAGATGCGGTCGATGCCCGCGGCCTCCACCATGGGCAGGATGATCGCCGTGGTGAGCACCACGACGGAAATCCCGTCGAGAAAGCAGCCAAGCACGATGAAAAAGACCGTGAGCGCGGCCAGCAAGGCATAGGGGCTGAGCCCCATTTCGCCGATCCAGCGGGCGAGCTCGCGCGGGATCCCGGTGAAGCCCATGGCGCTGGTCAGGAACGCGGCGCCGGCCAGGATAAAGGCGATCATGCACGAGGTGCGTGTGGCGCCCATCAGGCTGTCGACGAAGGTGCGCCGGTTGAGCGTGCCGCTGGCCCAGGCGAGCAGCAGCGCGAGCACGACGCCGACGGCCGCTGCGTCCGTCGGGCTGGCCAGCCCCATGTAGATCGAGCCGATCACGCCGACGATGAGCGCGACGACAGGGATAAGGCGCCGCGCGTTCCACAGCTTCTCCCGCAGGCTCATGGCGGCATCCGGCGGCGGCACCCGCGAGGGCGAGATCAGCGACCAGATACCGACATAGCTCATGAACAGGACAACGAGCATCAGCCCCGGCAAAACGCCGGCGACGAAGAGCCGCGCGATCGACTCCTCGGTGGCCACGCCGTAGACGATAAGGATGATGGACGGCGGGATCAGCAGCCCCAGCGTGCCCGAGCCGGCCAGCGTGCCGATGGCCAGGCGCTCGTCGTAGCCGCGTTTCTTGAGCTCCGGCAGCGACATCTTGCCGACGGTGGCACAGGTCGCCGCCGAGGAGCCCGAGACGGCGGCGAAAATGCCGCAGCCCAGGATGTTCACGTGCAGCAGCCGCCCCGGCAGCCGGCCCATCCATGGAGCGAGGCCGGCAAAGAGATCCTCCGCCAGGCGGGTCCGGAACAGGATTTCGCCCATCCAGATGAACATCGGCAGGGCCGCCAGCGCCCAGTTGTTGCTGGCGCTCCACACGGAGGTCGCCATGACCTGGCCCACCGGCGCCGAGCTGAACAGCGCGATTCCCAGATAGCCCACGATCATCAGCGAGAAGGCGACCCAAATGCCGCTGGCCAGAAGGCTCAGCAGCACAACGAAGAGCAGTCCCCCGACGAGCACCTGTTCCATCGCTGCGCCTCAGCCGCCGCCGCGCTTGCCGGCGTCGTCGCCGGTCTCATCGAGGCTCTCCAGGACGCCTTCGATGGCCTGGGCCTCGTAGCTGGGCTCGCCGCCGCGCACGATGGTGACGAACTCGTCCAATAGCGCGATCGTCAGGACCACCAAGCCCAACAGCAGAGAGGTCTGCGGCAGCCAGATCGGCACCGCCACCATGCCGGGCGAGACATCGCCAAAGCGCCAGGAGGCATAAACCAGATCGGCCATGTAGTAGGCGAAATAACCGCTGATCGCCGCGGCGACGAGCGTGCACCAGGCCTCCAGCCATCTGCGCAGGCCGGCCGGCACGTGCTGCAGCAACAGATTGACGCGGATATGCCCGCCGCGGCGCAGGGTATAGGGCAGCGCCAGAAACGATGCGGCGGCAAGGAAAAAGCCCGCAAATTCGGCATAGGACGGGATCAGCAGGCCAACGGCGCGACCCGCGATCCAGGCGATGAGGCTGTCGAGGACATTCAGGCCAACCTGCAAGGCGACGGTGGCCAGGATGGCGCAGATGAACAGCGCGCCCAGGATGCCGCTTGCCAGATAGAGCCGGTTGAGAAAACGCCGCATGTCCCCGTGCCGCAATGCGGTGGCGCGAAACCGGCCGCCGACCCGGCAAGGGCCGGCGGCCGTTCGTCCGAGATGCTAGCGCATCACTCGCGGAAGTCCTCGAGAATCTCCTTACCCTGCGGACCGGCGGCTTCCGACCATTCCTCGGCCATGGTGCCGCCGATGTCCTTCAGACCGCTTTGAAGGGCGTCGCTTGGCTGATGCACGGCAATGCCGGCCTCATCGCGCAGCACGTCGGTCTGCGTCTTCGTTTCTTCCATGCTGGCCTTCCAGCCGCGGTCCTCGGCTTTGGCGGCCGCGGTGAGCACGGCTTCGCGTACATTGTCGGGCAGGGCCTCGAATCGGCCTTCGTTGACCACCACGATGTTCTTCGGCAGCCAGGCACGGGTGTCGTAGTAGTGGTTCACGAAGTCCCAGGCCTTGGAATTCACGCCGGTGGACGGCGAGGTCATCATCGCGTCCACCCGGCCGGTGGCGAAGGCTTGCGCGATGTCCGGCACCTCGATCTGCGTCGGAACCATGCCGGCCAGCTCGGCCAAGCGCTCGGTCGCCGCGTTGTAGGCGCGGAACTTCACGCCCTTGAGGTCGTCCAGGCTTTCCACCGCTTCCTTGGTGTAGAGGCCCTGCGGCGGCCAGGGCACGGCAAATAGGATGCGCAGGTTCTGTTCGGCCAGAAGATCGGCGATCTTCGGGCGCGAGGCGATCCAAAGCTTTTCCGCCTGCTCATAGCTGGTGGCCAGGAAGGGGACGGAATCGACGTTGAAGATCGCGTTCTCGTTCGACAGGCGAGAGAGCAGGAATTCGCCGATCGGCACCTGGCCGCCGCGCACCGCGTTCTCGATTTCCGGATGCTTGATCAGCGAGCCGGCCGGATGAACGGTGATCTGCAGCTCGCCGTCGGTGGCCGCCGCCACGTCATCGGCGAACTTCTGGATGTTGACCGTGTGGAAGTTCTGATCGGGATAGGGCGTGGGCATGTTCCACGTCTCGGCGCTGACCGCCGTGGCGGAGAGCGCGGCCATCAGGCCCGTGGCAAGGGCGGCGAACAGCTTTTTCATGGTTGTTTCCCCCATGGAGTTGTTGAGCCGTTTCGGTTCCCGTCTGCACGCGGGCCGTGGCGGGAACCTTCATGTCATAGCACGACAGACGGCGCCGGCGACAATCCGTGGCCACCGCCTTTCCTGCCGCATCAACGCCCGCGGTTGTGAAAAGTGCGCCTCAGGGCATCGCCTGAGCCGACCCCGCAAGCTGATGGCGCAGGTAGGCGACATTGACGATAAGGCCGGGCAACAGCCACTGAAAGAGACGCGTGACGGCCAGCACCTCCTCGGCATCGCCGTCCTGCGCGGCCGCCGCGCGGAGCGCCTCGCCGTTCAGCCCGCCGGGATTGGGCAGCTCGTCCAGTGCCATGGCAGCGACGCGCTCGTGGCACGTCTGACAGGCCTCCTCGTAGGCCGGCGCGACCACCACCGGTTTCAGGTGCTCCCAGGCCGCGGCCCAGTAGCTCGGCCAGCGCGCGAAGGCGCGGTAGTCGGTGTTCACGAAGGGCAGGCCGAGCGCGGCCTTGACCTCCTCGTAGACTGCCCGGGTGGGCGCGTCGGCATGATGCGCCTCCATGAGAACGAATGGCGCGTCGACGTCCGGCGCGTGACGGCCCTGATAGGCGGGGGCGGCGGTGGCACCTCCCATCTCACGGCCCTCGAGCAGCCCGCGGGCGATCGTCGCAATGATGACGTAGGGCTGATTGCCGTGCGAGAAGACATCGTTGATCGCAGCGATGCCGGCAATCTCACGCGGCGCATAGCCGATGTCCTCCAAACGCGGACGGATATCCGGCGGGTCGAAGCGCGCGGCCTGTGTCTCGGCCAGGGCGCGCAACTCGGCGCAGGCCTCGACGAAGGGGGCGCTTCCCACCAGCGGCTTCAGACCTCTCCACAGCTCGGCGAAGAAGGCCGGGTAATGCGCGAAGGCCATGGTGACCACGCCCATCCAGGGCACCTGAAGCGCGGCCTTCATCTCCTCGTACCAGGCCTTGGTCCGGCCCTCCGCCAGGTATTCCGGCACTGGATGAATCGCCGGAATGGGATCGGGTTTCAGGCGTTGTAGCTGGGCCATGTCGCTTGCTCCCGGTTCGGCCGCATCGCGGGCCGGCCATGACGCGACATTAGCCTGCCACACCCCTCTTCTGTCCAGCGGAGCGCCGCGACGCGAGACGGTCAGTCGATGTCCCTGAGTTCGACGCGCACGTCAAAGATGAAGATCACGACCGCCAGCGTCACGATCGACCATAACGGCCACAGCACACGCGGCCGGCCGCTCGAAATGCCGACCAGCAGCAGGAAGATGCCCAGCAGCCGATAGAGATTCTGGCGGTCCCAGAGGCCGGCTCCACGAAGCAGCAAATCCTCAACCATGTAGACCGCGAGGATGGCCATGCCCAGCAGGAAAATGGCCTCGCGGTTGCGCTCGAAGTGGGTGGGCAGATCCGGCGTGCCGCCCTTGCCGATGCGCGGGAAAAGCAGCATCGTCAGCACGTGAAAGAAGATCGGGATCGCGATCAGCGTGAAGTAGTAGCGCCCTGAATCCTCCGACACGCCGCCGCGCTGCAGCCACAGGCCCCAGGCGCTCTCCAGCATGAGCAGGAATGCCGTGAACGACCAGGCGATCAGCAACCAGGACATCGTGATCTTGTCGCGGTGCCGGTAGATATCGCGCCAGCCGGTAAGAAATTCACCGACAACCAGCGCCACCACCAGCGCGAAGAAGATCAACAGATACTCGTGAAAGCTCATGGCCGCCCCCGGGACCATCGGCCCGCGGCGCCATTATGGGGCTATACAGATAATAAAAACAAATGCCGTTTTGTATCTATTTAAACGCGAAATTCTCACAGGCTGGCCGCTGAGCGCGCGGCCTGATCATAGATGCCGGATAGCGCGCGCAGAATATCGGCGGCCTGGCCCACGTCGCGGTTCATCTCCTCGGTCTTGTCGCCGGCAAACAGCGCAAGGCTCTCGACCAGGCAGTCCTCGCGCACCTGGCGATATTTCGCGCAGGCCTCCCGGCCCTCCGACGTGGTGGCGTAGAAGATCTCCTTGCCGCGGCGCGTGCCCGCGACAAGGCCCAGGCGCGTCAGTTTCTTCAGCGCGTAGTTCACGGTGTGCGTGTCCTCGACGTTCAGCACCAGACAGATGTCCGCCAGGCGCTTTTCGCGACCCCGGTGGTTGACCGAATGCACGACCAGGACGTCCAGCGCCGCCAGGTCGGGCCAGCCGGCCGCGGCCATGCAGCGCACGATCCACCGGTTGAAGGCGTTGCCGGCGATGATCAGGCCGAACTCGAACTCGGAAAGCTCGGCCGCGCGCTCGGAGACCAAATGGGCAGAAGAGACGATGGAGCGGCTCATTGCGCTGCCTCCCTATCGGCATCCTCTCCTTCGTCCGGCTCCTCCCGCTCCTCCGGCCGGCCGTAACCGCCGCCGCCCGGCGTGGCCACGCAGAAGACGTCGCCCTCCTCCATCTCGGTGCGGTCCGTGCCCTCGAGGTCCTCGGTGGAGCCGTCGGCGCGCTCCACCCAGTTGCGGCCGAGCTCGCCGTCCTCACCGCCGTCGACACCAAACGGCGCGATCTTGCGGTGGCTGGAGAGGATGGCGCAGGTCATGGGCTCCAGGAACTTCAGCCGCCGCACGGTGCCATCACCGCCGCGGTGCTTGCCGCGGCCGCCGGAGCCGCGACGCACCTCGAAGGATTCCAGCAGCACCGGGAAGCGCCATTCCAGCACCTCCGGGTCCGTCAGGCGCGAGTTCGTCATATGCGTATGGACCGCATCGGCGCCGTCGAAATCGGGTCCCGCGCCAGAGCCGCCGGCAAGGGTTTCGTAATACTGATGCCGGTCATTGCCGAAGGTGAGATTGTTCATCGTGCCCTGGGAGGCCGCCATGGCACCCAGCGCGCCGTAGAGCGTGTCGGTAATGATCTGGCTGGTTTCCACGTTGCCGGCCACGACCGCGCCCGGCGGCACAGGGTTCAGCATGGAACCCTCGGGGATGACGATCTCCAGCGGCTTCAGGCAGCCCTCGTTCATCGGAATCTCGTCCTCCACGAGCGTGCGGAAGACATAAAGCACGGCCGCCCGGGCGACCGCCGAGGGAGCGTTGAAATTGTTGTCAAGTTGCTCGGACGACTTCGAGAAATCGATGGTTGCCCGGCGCTCGTCTTTGTCGATGGTGATGTCGACCGCGATTTTGGCGCCGAAGTCGAGCTCGTATTCGAAGCTGCCATCCGAGAGCACGTCGAGCACGCGGCGCACCTGCTCCTCCGCGTTGTCTTGTACGTGGCCCATGTACGCGTGCACGACCTCGAGGCTGAACTGGTCGATCATCTTGTTGATCTCCTGCACGCCCTTCTCGTTGGCGGCGATCTGCGCCTGCAGGTCGGCGACGTTCTGGTGCGGGTTGCGCGCCGGATACTTGGCCGAGCCCAGGAGCTCGCGCACCGCCTTCTCGCGGAACTCGCCCCGGTCGACCAGCTTGAAGTTGTCGATGACGACGCCCTCCTCCTCGACGGTGCGGCTGTCCGGCGGCATGGAGCCGGGCGTGATGCCGCCCACGTCGGCGTGGTGGCCGCGGCTGGCGACATAGAACAGGATTTCCTCGCCCGCTTCGTCGAAGACCGGCGTAATGACGGTGATATCGGGCAAGTGCGTGCCGCCGTTGTAGGGCGCGTTCAGCATGAAGACGTCGCCCTTCGAGATTTCGCCCTCGTTCTCGCGGATGACCGTGCGGATAGACTCGCTCATGGAGCCGAGATGCACCGGCATGTGGGGGGCATTGGCCACGAGGTTGCCGTCGGGATCGAAAATGGCGCAGGAGAAATCCAGCCGCTCCTTGATATTCACGGAGTAGGCGGTGTTCTCCAGCGTCGAGCCCATCTGCTCGGCGATCGACATAAAGAGGTTGTTGAAGACCTCCAGCATGACCGGGTCGACCTCGGTGCCCACCGCGTGCTCACGCTCCATCTCGACCACGCGCTCCAGCACCAAATGGTCGCGGTTGGTGAGTTCGGCCCGCCAGCCCTCCTCGACCACCGTCGTGGAGTTCGGCTCGATGACCATGGCGGGTCCGTCGATCTCGTCACCCGGCACCAGGTCGGAGCGGTCATAGACGGGCGTGTCCTTCCAGTCGCCACTCACGTACATCGGCACCTTCGCCCGCGGCTCCAGCTTCTCCGTACGTTCGACATCGTCGAGCTCCGGGTCCTCGGCGGCGTCGGTCGCGCCGATCAGCTCGACCGAGACGGCCGAGATCACGTGGCCCTTGTCCTCCATGACGAAGCCGTAGCGCTGCTTGTGCGCCTTCTCGAAGGCCTCCAGCACCGAGTCCTTGTCGCCGAAATCCACGATCATCGAGGTATCCGAGCCGTCGTAACGCAGGTGGAGCTTGCGCAGGGCCTCGATGCGGTCCTCCTCGATCCCCTGGCGCTCCAACTCGCTCTTGGCGTCCTCGGCCAGCTTGTCGAGCAGCTTTTCCGCCTCGTCCAGCGCGGCGCCTGACAGCTTCTCCTCCAGCGACTGCTCGCGCATCGCGCGCACGTCGGCGAGACCCATGCCGTAGGCAGAGAGCACACCGGCGAAGGGGTGCAGGAAGATCCGCGTCATGCCGAGAGTATCGGCGATATCGCAGGCGTGCTGCCCGCCGGCCCCGCCAAAGCAGTTGAGCGTGTATTCGGTTACGTCATAGCCGCGCTGGGTGGAAATCTTCTTGATGGCGTTGGCCATGTTCTCGATGGCGATCTTGCGGAATCCGTCGGCCACATCCTCCGGCCGGCGCTCGTCGCCGGTCTCGTCATGGATGCGCTCGGCCAACTCGGCGAATTTCTCTTTCACCGCATCGGCGTCCAGGGGCTCGTCGGCCTCCGGTCCGAAGACGTTCGGGAAGAAATCGGGCTGAATGCGTCCCAGCATCAGGTTGGCGTCGGTTACCGCCAGCGGACCGCCGCGGCGATAGCAGGCGGGACCGGGGTTGGCGCCTGCGGAATCCGGTCCGACGCGGTAGCGCGAGCCATCGAAGTGCAGGATCGAGCCGCCGCCGGCGGCGACGGTATGGATCTGCATCATCGGTGCGCGCATGCGCACGCCGGCCACTTGCGTCTCGAAGGCGCGTTCGTACTCGCCGGCGTAGTGCGTGACATCGGTGGAGGTACCGCCCATGTCGAAGCCGATGATCTTCTCGAACCCGCCCATTCCGGCGGTGCGCACCGCGCCGACGACGCCGCCGGCCGGGCCGGAGAGAATGGCGTCCTTGCCCTGGAAGAACTTGGCGTCCGTCAGTCCGCCGTTGGACTGCATGAACATGAGCTGCACGTCGCCAAGCACGCCGGCCACCTGCTCCACATAGCGGCGCAGGATCGGCGAGAGGTAGGCGTCCACGACGGTGGTGTCGCCCCGACCGACCAGTTTGATCATCGGGCTAACCGAATGGCTGACCGAAATCTGCTCGAAGCCGATGTCCTCGGCGATCTTCGCCAGCTTCTTCTCGTGATCGGCGAAACGGTAGCCGTGCAGCATGGCGATCGCCGCGGCATTGACCCCGTCGTCGTAGACGGACTGCAGGTCCCTGCGGACCTGATCTTCGTCGAGCTCTTTCAGAACATTGCCCTGAGCGTCGACGCGGGCGTCCACCTCGACGACCTTGCGGTAGAGCAGTTCCGGCAATTCGATGTGCCGCGCGAAGATGTGCGGGCGGTTCTGGTAGGCGATCCGGAGCGCGTCGCGGAAACCCTTGTTGATGACCAGGACGACGGGCTCGCCCTTGCGCTCCAGCAACGCGTTGGTGGCGACCGTCGTGCCCATCTTGACCGCATCGATGTCGTCGGCCGGTATGTCGTCGTCCTGGTCGAGCTTCAGGATATCGCGCACGCCCTGGATCGCGGCGTCGCGGTAATGCTCAGGATTCTCGGAGAGCAGCTTGTGGCTGTGCACCTCGCCTTCCGGAGCGCGGGCCACGACATCGGTGAAGGTGCCGCCGCGGTCGATCCAGAACTGCCAGCGCCCGGTCGCCAGGTTCTGCTGCTTGAGCGTGGCTTGCTTTTCTTCCGCCGCGTTCGAGGACGATTCGCCCATCGGTCTCTCCCGATCCTTCGGTCAGGGGGAAACGATGACGATTTATCGATATTTTGTCAATGTTTCGACTTCGCGGAATCCCCGTCGGCAGCCGGAGGATACTGCGGCGGCAGTCCCTGGTCGGCGGCCGCGTTGACGAGGCTGGCGCCCTGGCTGAGCGCTTCCTGCCACAGCGACAGGGGATTGCCGGGAGCCAGACGAAGGCGGCCAACGCTGTGCCCGTCCTGCCGCAGAACCTGCGCATCCAGCCGGCGCGCGATGCGCTGCATGCGCACGTTGTCGGCCAAGCAGATCATCTCCACCGTCTTGTATTGCCGGTTGCGCGCGGAGAGCAGCGCCCGATGCACCAGTTCCGTGCCGAGACCGCGGCCCTGCCACGCCCGCTCCACGGTGAGCGCGAGCTCCAGGCCGGGCGGCCAGCGCCCGTCGACCGGCAGGCGCTCGGGCAGCAGTTCCACAACACCCCGCAGAACGCCGGACTCTATCCAGCCGAGCCGCAACACGCCGAGCCACGGCAGGCCGTCGACGTAGGCGTCGATGGCCGTGTCGCTTTGCTGGCCCAGAAAGCGTTGGCAACGGGTTTCGGCATCGAGACGAAGGAAATGGGACCGTAGCGCGGCCGTATCGGCCGGTGTCAGTCTTCGAACCCAAGGCATGACGGCCTCCGTGTGCAAAGGTTGAGGGACCGTCACTTCCGGGTAGCGCCCCTCCCCAGGGGTCGGCGGCTTCGCCTGTGCGGCAGCCGCCCGTATTTGGACACTCTCGTATCAGATAAAGGTTATCCGAACCGGCTTTGCAAATGACAATTCTCGGAACCCGTCGGCCCTGCCCGCCCAAACCAGAGGGCGGGCGCGCTTTCGGCGCTGGCGGGCGGCGTGAAATAAGCTAACCTTCGCATCAGAGGGACATTGCTCAGCGAACGAGCGGAAAACGCAAATCATGAGCATATGGGGCAAGATTCTGGGAGGCGCAGCCGGATTCGCCATTGGCGGTCCGATCGGCGCGCTCGTCGGCGCGGTGGCCGGCCACGCCGTCGACCGCATGCGCGACAGCGGCGAGGCGGGCGACGACAACACGAAAAGAATCGCCTTTACGATCGGCGTCATCGTGCTGGGGGCAAAGATGGCGAAGGCCGACGGGCAGGTGACGAAGGACGAGATCGCCGCCTTCCGCGAGGTCTTCCGGGTGCCGCCGGACGAAATCAAGAACGTGGGCCGGGTTTTCGACCAGGCCCGGCGCGACGCCCGCGGTTTCGAGCCCTACGCCAAACAGCTTGGACGGCTGTTCAGCGACAATCCGGCGGTGCTGGAGGAATTGCTGCACGGCCTCTTCCACATCGCCCGCGCCGACGGCAAGGTCACCAGCGACGAAGAAGCCTATCTCAAGCGTGTGGCCGAGCTGTTCGGCCTGGACCAGTCAGCCTGGGAGCGGGTGGCGGCCGGCGACCTCGGCCCCGACGGCGCAGACCCCTACGAGGTGCTGGGCGTCAGCCGCGAGGCCAGCGACGACGAGATCAAGGCCGCCTACCGCAAGCTGGTGCGCGAGAACCATCCGGACCGCCTGGTCGCGCAGGGCATGCCGCAGGAGTTCATCGAAATCGCCAACGAGAAGCTGGCCGCCATCAACGCCGCCTACGAGCGCGTGCGCAAGACACGCAGCGCCTAGCGCCCGGTCTTGGCCAACCCGGCCCGTCCGCCCGCATGCGCTGACGGCAGACCACCCCTGAGCCCCTGACGCTCGTCAAGCTGCAAGCCCTGTGCTAGCACCGCTTGCGTCATGCCAACGCTCCCTCCCCTCATCACGCTGAAAGACGCGCGTCTTGGCTTCGGCGGGCGCCCGTTGTTCGACGGCCTCGACATTGCGCTGTCGTCCGGCGACCGGGTGGCGCTGGTGGGGCGCAACGGCTCTGGCAAATCGACGCTGCTGAGGGTGCTGGCCGGCAAGGCGGAGTTGGACGCGGGCGAGCGCATGCTGCGTGCTGGCGCGCAGGCCGGCTATCTGCCGCAGGATCCCGTTCTGCCCCACGAGACCACCGTTGCGGCCTTCGTCGGCGGCGATCTGCCGGTCGACGCGCAGCACCGCGCGGCAGCCGTCATGGACCGCCTGGCGCTGGATGGCGACCGGCTCCTGGGCACGCTCTCCGGCGGCGAGGGCCGGCGCGCCGCGCTGGCGCGCGCTCTCCTGGGCCGGCCGGAGGTGCTGCTGCTGGACGAGCCCACGAACCATCTCGATCTGCCGACGATTCAGTGGCTGGAAGGCGAACTGCAGCGTCACGACGGCGCGCTCATGGTCGTCAGCCACGACCGCGCTTTCCTGCGCGCGGTCAGCCGTGCCGTTGTCTGGCTGGACCGCGGGCGCGCCCATAGGCTGGAACGCAACTTCGCCGACTTCGACGAGTGGGCCGAGGAAGTCCGCGACGCGGAGGCGCGCGAGGTGGAGCGCCTCGGCAAGCGCATCGAGCGCGAGGAGCACTGGTTGCACCGCGGCGTCACCGCGCGCCGCAAGCGCAACCAGCGCCGCGTGCAGCGACTGCAGGAGCTTCGGCAAAGCCGCGCGCGCATGCTGGCCGGCCAACCGGGTGAGGTTAAGATGAGCGCCGCCGAGGCCGGGCGCAGCGGCAAGCTGGTGATCGAAGCCGAGCATCTCGCCAAGGCCTACGCCTCCGAGGACGGCGGGGAAAGACGCATCGTCGAGGACTTCTCCACCCGCATCGCCCGCGGCGAGCGCGTGGGCGTCATCGGCCCGAACGGCGCCGGCAAGACCACGCTGGTCCGCCTGCTGCTCGGACTGGAGGCGCCGGACAGCGGCACGCTGCGCCTCGGCAGCAACCTCGAAGTGGCCTATTTCGACCAGCGGCGAGAGGCGCTGGACCCGGAGCTCACGCTCTGGAAGACGCTGGCGCCGGACAGCGATTCCGTCATGGTCCAGGGCCGTCCGCGCCACGTGGTCGCCTATCTGCGGGACTTTCTCTTCGAGGAGGCGCAGGCCCGCCAGCCGGTCAAGAGCCTGTCCGGTGGCGAGAAGAACCGCCTGCTTCTGGCCAGGCTCTTCGCCCGGCCCAGCAATCTGCTGGTGATGGACGAGCCCACCAACGACCTCGACATGGACACCCTCGACCTGCTGGTGGAGGTTCTGAACGACTACGAGGGGACACTCATCCTTGTCAGCCACGACCGCGATTTTCTGGACCGGCTGGCGACCAGCGTTATCGCCGTGGAGGGCGGCGGGCGCGTGGTGGAATTCGCCGGCGGCTACACCGACGCCATCCGCCAGCGCGGCGCGCCGCTGGGCTCGCCCGCGGGGCCGGCAGGCACGAAGGAAGACAAGGCAAAGTCCAAACCCGCCAAGCGAGGCAAGACCGCGAGCCACGGCCAGAAGCAGCAGAAGCTTGGCTACAAGGAACAGCGGGAGCTCGACAAGCTGCCGGCGGAAATCGCCCGCCTGGGCGGCGAGATCGAGGCCCTTGAGCGCAAGCTCGCCGACCCGGAATTCTACAACCGCGACCCCGACGGCTTCCATGCCGCCACCGAAGAACTGAATTCGGCGCGCGCGGCGCTCGACGCGGCGGAGACGCGCTGGCTGGAACTGGAGGAGCGGCGCGAGAGCCTGGCCGTGGGAGGCGGCGCGTGAGCGCGTCCGGCGCCCACGCCGGCGTGCGGCCGCTGCACGTCCTCATGCTGGTGGGCGTAATGTTCGTCTGGGGCATGAATTTCGCGGTGGCAAAGATCGCGCTTCTGCATCTGCCGCCGATCCTGCTGGTGGCCTTGCGCTTTGCGTTGGTGGCGCTTGTGCTGTTGCCCTTCGTCAAGCGCCCGCACGGCGAGTGGCGTGGGATTCTACTGGTCTCCGTCTTCCTGGGGCTTTTGCATTTCTCCCTGATGTTCAACGGCATCCGGCACGTCGACGCCTCCACGGCGGCCATCGCCATCCAGCTTCAGGTGCCGTTTTCCGCGCTATTGGCCGCGCTGGTCTTCAAGGACAAGCTGGGCTGGCGCCGGGCGGCAGGTATGGCCATTGCCTTCGCGGGCGTGGCGCTGATCGCAGGCGAGCCGCGGCTGCAAGGCAACTACCTGTCGCTGGCCATGGTCATCTCCGCGGCCTGCATCTGGGCCGTCGCGGCGATCTTCATCAAGCGCCTGGAGAACGTCGACGGCTTCATGCTGAACGCCTGGATGGCCGTCTTCGCCACACCGCAGCTTTTCGCCGCTTCGTTCCTGCTGGAAAGCGGACAGATCGAAGCCATGGTGCAGGCGGACTGGCTGGTGGTCGGCTTTGCCCTCTTCTATCAGGCGGTGATCATCGTCATCATCGGCTACGGGACCTGGTATTGGATGCTGCAGCGTTACGACGTGAACCAGACCATGCCCTTTACCCTGTTGGTGCCGCTGTTCGGCGTGCTCTCCGGTGTGCTGTTCCTGGGCGAGCAATTGACGCTCACATTCGTCATCGGCGGCATGATCACCATCGTGGGCGTCGGCATTATCATCCTCAGGCGCCCGCGCTTTGCGGGTCCGCGCACCTGGCGCGCCTAGAACGCGAGGCAGCCACGCATGGCGCACATTCTCGAGCGGCCTTCGCCCAACTTCGACCGGCGCGGCGACGATGCCACCATCGACATGCTGGTCCTGCACTATACCGGCATGCAAAGCGCGGAAGAGGCGCTTTCGCGCATGTGCGATCCCGCGGCCAAGGTCAGCGCCCACTACTGCATCGACGAGGACGGAACGCTGCACCGTCTGGTGGCCGAAGAAGCGCGCGCCTGGCACGCCGGCGTCGCCTGCTGGCGGGGCGCGCACGACGTCAACGCGCGATCCATCGGCATCGAACTGGTCAATCCCGGCCACGAATTCGGCTATCGGCCGTTCCCGGAGGCGCAAATGGCGCTTCTGGTCGATTTGTGCCATGAGATCGTGGGGCGGCATGCGATCCCGGCGCGCAACGTGGTCGGGCATTCCGACGTGGCGCCACTGCGCAAGCAGGACCCGGGCGAGCTTTTCGACTGGCGCCGCCTGGCGGAGGCCGGGATCGGGCACTGGCCGGACGAAGCCGGCGCGCAGTCGGCTGCGCCGGATATAGGCCGCGCGAGGCAGCTGCTGGGCGCGATCGGCTACTGTTTGCCGCGCCAGGGCCTGCCGGACGACGAGGAATGGGCGGAGACAGCGATCGTTACCGCATTTCAGCGGCATTTCCGGCCGGCACGTTGTGACGGACGGCTCGATGGCGAGACCATGGGCCGCCTGCAAGCGCTTGCCGCGATGATTGATTCCACAGCGCCGAATGCTTAATTAAGCACGGCCAGACGGCCGGATGGCCGCCTTGCCGCCATCGGCGGCGGGGAGGAAAGTCCGGGCTCCACGGAAACACGGTGCCGGGTAACGCCCGGCGGGGGCAACCCCAGGGAAAGTGCCACAGAAAGCAAACCGCCCTGGCCAAGGCGGCGAATGCCGTCCCAGGGTAAGGGTGAAAGGGTGCGGTAAGAGCGCACCGCGTCTCCGGCGACGGAGACGGCACGGTAAACCCCACCGGGAGCAAGACCAAGTAGGGGCGACGGGCCGCTCATATCGGCCGGGCGCGTTTCCGCGCCGTCGCCCGGGTAGGTCGCGCGAGGCGTCCGGCAACGGGCGTCCCAGATGAATGGTCATCCGCCGGTCCTGAAGGGCCGGTGACAGAACCCGGCTTACAGGCCGTCTGGCCTTTCTTTCAGACCGCTGCGGTGGCTTCGCTGTGACACAGGCGGCGATTGCCGTCGTCGCCGAGTCACACCCGCACGCCTCTCAAACAGAGTAGCTGTGGCAATCCGCTGCGCCTTGGGGAAGCAGCCGCAGACCCGCTCATGACGGGGCTTTCATGGCAAAACCCGGGTCCCTTGGAAGAGGTTTGCGCCGTTCCATAAAATTTCGCTCGTTCGGGGTAGTTCCGATGCCCCGTTGTGTCACCGATTTCTTTAGGTATTCCTTTTGTGACGCAACGAGGTCACAGGAACGTCACATCCCGCCAGGCGGGAGCGACAAAATGCCGGACTAGGGGCATGCGACGTTCATGGGACGCTGGAGAAACCAAGGCTCGCAACGATGAACATGGCAGGGCACGACAGGTACAAGGCGAAAGTTGACCGCGGACAGCGCGGCCAAAGCGCCGCGGCCGCCGCCACGCGGCAGAGCCTGGCGATCGCCGCCGCCTTCGCCCTGCTCAGCTTCTCGGCGGCCAGCCTGCAGATGGCCTTTGGCAAATCGCCAAACTCAGAGTTTTTCATCACGGCTTCCGCCTCGGGGGAGACGGACACCGACACTCCGGACGAGCGCGCGCAGAGCGACGCGGGGACAGGACAGACAGGTGCGTTCGGGCGCGCCTCGTCCGGGGTCAACATCGCCAACGATAGAATGCACGGCAGCGTCGGTCGCGGG
This sequence comes from Rhodovibrionaceae bacterium, assembly GCA_033722755.1. Classification (GTDB taxonomy): domain Bacteria; phylum Pseudomonadota; class Alphaproteobacteria; order Kiloniellales; family Rhodovibrionaceae; genus JAWVYK01. Next base: position 21,292 of record JAWVYK010000005.1, read on the forward strand.
ACCTCGACGCCGCCCGCCGGAGGGGACAGGGACCACCCCTCCGGCCACGAGCTCGTGTTGTAGGCGTTACCCCCGCTACAGCACGCCCCGGAAGGTCAGTCAGACTGGCAGTCTTCCGACCCAAACTGCCGCCGAAGCCGCAACGCTTCGGCGGCTTTTTCTTTTCCGCACAACCATCCGGACTTCATGGCGCAGGCGGCGACCGGACATTCCGCCGGGTGCGCCGATCGGGCACTGTGCGTTATTTGATGAGAACATTACCGGAACAAAAGATCGCCGCATTTCCGGCGGAATATCGCCGCATCGATCCAATAGATTTGAACATGGCCTTCCGCGATTACAGCCAAGAGGCCAAAAACCAAGGAAAATCCTCTTGTTAACCCATAAGTATTACTTGCATCCCCATTGACACCCACATTGGCCCATGATATCCCACATTATCCCAGTTCGGGGCATTCCGCCCCAGGCGACGAGGCTGGGATGTGCGCACAGGTGACGATCGTCGCAGTTCGCCGGGGGGAAATGGGGCGTGCCCACGTTTATTGGCACCTTCGAGAACAAGATCGACAGCAAGGGGCGGGTCTCGGTACCCGCCACCTTCCGGCAAGCCCTGGCCGGCCACGCCTTCAATGGCATTGTCGCTTTCAGCTCCTATCGCGCCCCGGCGATCGAGGCGGCCGGCATGGATTTCATCGAGCAACTGAACGAGCGCATCGACGCCTACGACCTCTTCTCCCCGGAACAGGAAGACCTCGTGACCTCCATCTTCGCGGAGGCGCACCAGCTGGCTTTCGACGGTCAGGGGCGGGTGATGCTGCCGCCGGAGCTCATGGAGACCGCAGGCATCAGCGATCGCGCGGCCTTCGTCGGCAAGGGCAAGATGTTCCAGATCTGGGAGCCCAAGGCTCTCAAGACCTACAAGGGGCAGGCGCGCGAGCGGGCCCGCCAGCAGGGCCTGACGGTGCCCTCACCGAAACCGGCTCCGCCGGCCGGAGGTGGACGATGAACGCCCCCGGTCAGAACGGTCGCGCCCAGAATGAGGGGCGTGGAGCGGGCCACGTTTCCGTCCTGTTGGACGAGGTCCTGACGGTTCTCGCGCCGGCCGACGGCGAGACGCATGTAGACGGCACCTTCGGCGCCGGCGGCTATGCCGTCGGGCTGCTCGAGGCGGCCGATTGCCGCGTCTGGGGGATCGATCGCGATTCCGCGGCCGTCGCCGCGGGCCGGAAGATCGCCGCGCGCTACCCGGGCCGCCTTACGGTGATCGAGGGCCGCTTCGGCGACATGGATGCGCTTCTGGAAGACCAGGGCGTCGCCCGGGTGGACGGCGTGACGCTCGACCTCGGCGTTTCCTCCATGCAGCTCGACGAAGCGGGCCGCGGCTTCTCGTTCCGCTTCGACGGCCCGCTCGACATGCGCATGGGCAGCGACGGGCCGAGCGCCGCCGATCTGGTCAACGGCCTGCCGGAATCGGAACTGGCCGACCTCATCTTCCGCTACGGCGAAGAGAAGAAGGCGCGCCGCGTCGCCCGGGCCATCGCCGATGCACGCCGCGAAGCGCCGATCACCCGCACCCTGCAGCTGGCGGAAATCGTCCGCGGCGCGGTCGGCCGCGGCGCCAAGGGCGATGGCATCGATCCGGCGACCCGGACCTTTCAGGCCCTGCGCATCGCCGTCAACGACGAGATCGGCGAGTTGGAGCGGGGCCTCGTGGCCGCCGAGCGCCTGCTGGCGCCGGGCGGACGCCTGGCCGTCGTGTCCTTCCATTCGCTGGAAGACCGGACTGTTAAGACATTCCTGCGCGCGCGCAGCGGGGAGGCCCCGCGCGGCTCGCGCCACATGCCGGAGCCCGAAGGCGGCCCGGCGCCGACTTTCGAAATTCTCTCCCGCGGCGGCGTCAAGCCGCGGACAGAGGAAACTGCCTCGAACCCACGGGCTCGCTCAGCCCGCCTGCGTGCGGCGAGGCGCACCCCAGCCCCCTCTTGGACCCCCCAAAGATCCGGAGGTTTCGTATGATGCGCCTCGCCGCCCTTTTTTGGCTAGCCGTCGCCGCAATCGTGGCGCTGTTCCTCTTCCACGTGAAATACGAGGTGCAGCACCTGGAGGACCGGCTCGAGCAAGCTCATGCGCAGATCAATCGCGACCAGGTGGCCATTCACATCCTGGAAGCCGAATGGAGCCACCTGAACCGTCCCGACCGCATTGGCCGGCTGGCGGAAAAGCATCTCGGCCTGCAGTCGGCGCAGACCAGCCAACTGGCCAGCCTGCAGATCATACCGTCGCGCCCGCTGGATGCCGGGCCGGTCGAGGCCGGCACTGTCCAGGCCAGCACCGGGACCAATGAGAGCCCGGGCACAGAGACCGCCCAGCAGACGCCCGCCCGTGAAGAGGAAAGCGGTGCGCAGATCGCAACTGCGAGTGCGCCCCAGCCCAGCGCCAAGCCGAGCGCCAAGCCGGTCGCGCCGGTCAAGCCGCGCCACGCCGACCTGCCTGCGGCCGTGCGCACGACGCTGGCCAGCATGGGAAGTCTGCGATGACCGGGCAGACAATAAATTGCCGGCCGGACCTTGCGCGCGCCGCGACGCGCGGACAGGCAGACCGGCGCACGCTGGTGTTCGACGGGCACCGCAAGCAAGCGCTGGAAACAGGGCGCACCCGGCTTCTGGTGGCCAGTATCGTCTTCGCCGCGGCGTTTTCGGTGATCGGCCTCAGGCTCCTCGACCTGGCGCTCATCCAGGGCGGCAGCGAGCCGCGCCTGGCCGGGCGCGAGACCAGCGAGTCCTTCCGCACGTCGCGTGCCGACATCGTCGACCGCAACGGCGTGGTCCTGGCGACGACGCTGCCGGTCAGCTCGCTGGCCGCAAACGCTCGTCAGATCGCCAATCCCGCGGAGGTTGCCGGGCGACTGGCCACGGTACTGAACGGCGTTCATCAGTCGAAGCTGCGCACCCTGCTCAGTTCACGTAGCCGCTTCGTCTGGCTGAAACGCGGAATCACGCCGCGCGAAAAGCAGGCGGTGATTCGGCTGGGCTACCCGGGCCTTTTCTTCAAGCGCGAGTCTCGACGTTTCTACCCGCACGGCTCTCTGGCCGCACATATCGTCGGATTTACAAGCATCGATGGTGACGGCATCGGCGGCCTGGAGCTCGCCTTCGACGAAATGCTCAAGGGCGGCACGCAGCCCCTCGAGCTTGCGCTGGACATGCGCCTGCAGCACATCCTGACCGAGGAGCTGCAGCGCGCCATGACCCGCTTTGACGGCGTGGGCGCGGCGGGCCTCGTCCTGGATGTGCACACCGGCGAGACCATCGCCATGGTCTCCCTGCCCAGCTTCGATCCGAAGCACGTCGGCTCGGCCAGCATGGATGCGCGCTTCAACCGCGCCACGCTTGGCGTCTACGAAATGGGCTCCGTCTTCAAGATCTTCACCACGGCCATGGCGCTGGACGCCGGGGTCGTCGACCTGCGCGACGAATACGACGCCAGCAAGCCGCTCCGCGTGGCGCGCTTCACGATCAACGACTTCAAGCCCAAGGACCGGCCGCTGTCGATTGCGGAAATCTTCATCTATTCCAGCAACATTGGCACGGCGAAGATGGCTATCGACGCCGGTACCGACTTGCAGCGCGATTACCTCGATCGTCTCGGTCTGCTGAAGGCCGCCGGCATCGAGCTGCCGGAGGTTGGCACCCCGATGCTTCCCTCCCCCTGGCGGGACATCAACACCATCACGATCTCCTACGGCCACGGCCTGGCTGTGACGCCGCTCCAGGTGGCGAACGCCGTTGCGACCGTCGTCAACGGCGGCAAATGGCGGCCCTCCACGCTGATCAAGCGCCGTGAGGGCGACGTTGACGTGACGCACCAGGTGCTGAGTGAGACGACCTCGCGGCAGATGCGTTGGCTGATGCGCCTGGGCGTGCAGCACGGCACCGGCGGCAAGGCGGACGCGCGCGGCTATCTGGTGGGCGGCAAGACGGGCACGGCGGACAAGCTGCGCGGCGGCAGCTACTCGGATGACGCGCGCATGGCGTCATTCGTCTCCGCCTTTCCCATGGACGACCCGCGCTACGTCGTTCTCGCCATGGTCGACGAGCCGAAAGGCATCGAGGAGACGTACGGCTACGCCACCGGCGGCTGGGTGGCAGCACCGGTCGTGCGCGAGGTGATCCGGCGTGCGGCGCCCCTGCTCGGCGTCGATCCGGTCACGCACGACGTGGAACCCGAACAGCCAGAACTGCTGATGGAAGTCGCGAAGAGGTGACGGGGAGTTTGCGGCTGAGCGAACTGGCGCAAGGAGCCTGTATCGATATGGCGGCGGAAGCGGCCTCGCGGATTGAGATCGAGGGACTGGCAGCGGACAGCCGCCAGGTCGCCCCCGGCTACCTTTTTGCCGCGATCCCGGGCGCCCGTGCCGACGGCCGCGACTTCATCGACGAGGCAATCTCCCGCGGGGCGGTGGCGATCCTGGCGCCCACCGGCACCCGCCTGGCGAAAGGCGGCGACGCGGCCCTCGTGACCGACGACAATCCGCGCCGCGCGCTGGCGTTGATGGCGGCACGCTTCTATGCGCCGCAGCCGGAGACCATCGCGGCGGTCACGGGCACCAACGGCAAGACCTCCGTCGCCGTCTTCACCCGGCAGATCTGGGAACATGCCGGCCGCAAGGCCGCCAGCCTGGGCACGATCGGCCTGGTTCCCGCCGTCGCCGAGGGCGTCGGCAGCCTGACCACGCCCGATCCGGTCGCACTGCACCGCTGCCTGCGCGACATCGCTGACGCCGGCGTCGACCATCTGGCTATCGAGGCGTCCAGCCACGGCCTCGACCAGTTTCGCCTGGACGGGCTGAAGGTCCGTGCAGCGGCCTTCACCAACCTTTCGCGCGACCACCTTGATTACCACGCGACCATGGAGGCCTATCTGGCCGCCAAGTTGCGGTTGTTCAGCGACCTCCTGGATGCCGGGGGCACGGCCGTGCTGAACGCGGACGCACCCGAATTCCCGACGCTCGCCGCCGCCTGCGAGGCGCGCGGCTGCCGGGTTATCGATTTCGGCCTGCAGGCCGCTTCGCTGAAACTGCTGGAGCGCACGCTGGACCTCGACGGTCAGCGGCTGACGCTCGACTGCCTCGGCCACAAGACGCAGATCCGCCTGCCGCTGGTGGGCGCCTTCCAGTCGGAAAACGCGCTGGCCGCCCTCGGCCTGGCGCTGGCCACCGGTGTGACCCCGGAAACCGCGCTGGAAGCA